>CALCSG010000225.1 GCA_937894085.1 uncultured Gammaproteobacteria bacterium
TCCTCTCACATCAGTGATTTTTTTCTTGCAAGAACGGAGTGGGTCCATATATGGCTTTAGCTTATTAAGCAAAGGCATAATTCCCTTTTAAATGCTTTTTAACATTAAACATAGCTAAATCAGACTCTGTTCTTAATTCGCGAAAACTATTCCCATTATCAGGAAAAATGGCAATACCAATACTTAAGCTGAGCCCTAACTTTATCCCGGAAACTGAGACACCTGGAGCATTTTCCTTAATCAACTGAGAGGCAACTTTTTCTATCTGAGACCTGTCATTATAATCAGTTACTATCAAACAGAATTCATCGCCACCCAGGCGCGCAAAATACTCATTACTTCTCTGAGATTTTTTTAAGCTATCCGCAAAATTTTTAAGAGCCGCATCACCTGTATCATGACTAAATTCATCATTTACTTTCTTAAAATCATCAATATCAAAATACAGAAATGCAAATTTAGATTTTTCTTTAGTTGATCGAATTATTTCCTTTTCAATATATTGCTCAAGAATTCTACGATTTGGCAAATCGGTAAGTGAGTCAGTATGAGCCATTTTTTCAAGCTTTGCTTCTAGCGTTTTTCTCCTTTCGATATCATTGAGCAGTTTCTTATTTATTGTTGCAATTTGCATTGTTCGCTGTTTCACCTGCTCTTCCAGGTTCCTCTTATGCTCTTCAAGGTCTTCATTTAAGCTTCTCAATGAATATTGTGAGCGAGCCAATTTTTTTATCAGCGATTCAAATGTTTTTGCAATAACCCCAATCTCATCTTTGCGGGTTACCAGGATGGAAGAAGCTGTACTAATACGCTCCAGACTGGCTTCACTTATACTCTTTAATAACGCATTGACAGGTTTATTAAACTGATACCAAAGTAGAAAAAAAAGTAGCGTTATACCTATAATAATCGATATAAAATTATAAATTAAGATTGATGACCCAAGTTTCGAAACTTCAAATTCGATAACTTCAGAATCAAGTATTACGAGTATATTCGCTACAGGTGGCTCGCCTACTGCCCTGGTAATATGCAGTAATTCAATGGGCAGTGGATTGTTTGAATCATTCTCCAGATTTTTTTTTGCTAATTTGTCATAGCTCTCATTGATAGTACTTTCATACAGTAGTTTACCGTACAGATGGGTTATAGCTATGTACTTAATACTCTGATTATTAGAGACAATTTCGTTTAACTGTTTCTCAAACCCGGAAAATTCATCGATATATATCCCCAGATCTAACAAACGATTTACCTGGCTGGATAGTTCGAGGGCAGCTATCTCACCTCTTTCCAGCAGTAAGTTCTCAAAATGCTCCCGGTACTCCTTTGTAACAAATGTAATGTTAATTAATATGGCGACAATAATCGAAAACAAGGTTAACAACAGCAGTCGTACCCTCAATGACATAATCTATTTATCCCAGCTAAAATCCGTAATTATTTTCGATGACAGTAATATATCCGTATCTACCTTGAGACCAAGCTTTCGAGCTCGTGCCATATTGACGATAGGAATACCAATTTTACTAGATGTGATTGGTATCTGCTGCGGAGGTACTTTATCAACAAGAATTTGACGGGCCATATCCCCGGCTAAAAAGCCCTGTTCATACCCGGAAACGGCTACCGCACATAACGTTCCCAATTCCACCCGGGATTGCCAAAAAGCAAAATCAGGAACAGTACTATTTTGCTGAGTCCATTTTAAAACTGATTCAAAATTTTCATTCTGCTGGTTGTCATTGACGAAATTGAAAACGCCTAATAAGGCAATGGCATCAACGCTACCCTGATACGATAATATTTTTTCCTTATAGTCCGAATAAGTCTGTATCAACGCCCAGTCAATCACTGTAATCTGAGGCAGGTCTCGCAGTTGATTTCTAATTCTTGACATAACACCTTTCCAGGTTGGATCACTGTCAACAACAATAGCTATTTTTTTGATATTGGGGGATAGTCGATTCAATAAGTTCAAAGTTGCTTTGAAATGCTCCTGCTCGATGACACCCGTTATATTACTTGAACCAATAAAGCCATATTCTGATGGATCACGATTGACCCCGCTGAAAACAATTGGAATATCGCTATTAACATAGTCTTTAGCCAGATACTGCTGAGCATTATCATCATTGGTATAAATAAGATGAGGCCTCCACTTCGAAATAATGTTTTTTGCGTCATTAATTTTTTTTAAAATACGCCCCTCATCATTATCTCTTTTGGTATCAAGTTCTATAATCTGGTATTCAATTTCCTGATCTGCCAGGGCTGATTTAAATCCCTGCAACTGATCTCTATTCCATACCCAACCAGAGTGGTAACTCATAACATGCAGAATCCGCAGAGGCTCAGCAATAGCCATCGGACTAGAAAAGACAAGGAACAAAGAACATGTGGTGTAAAACACTCTGCTCACAAATGAGCAATTACAATACTTTTGAAAGATTTTCATAACCCAGTTAATTAAACCTCATAAAAACTAAAATACAGCAGAATTTAAGCCCGCATCATTATTAGGAAAGACAACGCATTATACTTCATGTAAAAAGCCTCCTTTGCTTTAAAAAACACCTCCTGTTGAACATTTGCGGGTAGATTTGACAGATTTTTATTATAAGTCTTTGATATTCAGGTAAATACCGAGCGATAGCTCGTCCTTATTTCTCAAACTCAAAAACTAGATGCAGTTTTTAGAAAAAAATTAAACCAAACTCTAAACATCTATTTTAAAATCATATCCAGATATCGAAATTATTCTGAAATTTCTTTCAAATATATACCGATACAATTATCGATGCGAGCTGTAATCTCTCATATTGTTTTAAAAGGCATGGTTTACGCGGGCATTCTCACATCGCCATTTTATAACTTTCGAAATAACCGATTAGAGCATGGATAACCCGCCAGTACACAAGGCAAGCAACAGTTGGGTCAAAATCTATTTACAGATGCAATAAGAAGAGAGGGGGATTTCTGACTTATGGAGACCATAAGCCAGAATTTACTACTGTAATTAAGCTGAGGATTCCCGGGCTAATTAATGATGATGGCCTTCTGGACCATGTACATGACCGTGTTCAATTTCTACCTCTTCTGCAGCTCTTATCCCCATGACCTCAACATCAAAATGAAGTTCAATACCTGCTAAAGCATGATTAGAATCAATTTTTACAGAGTCATCTGAAACTTCTAAAACGGTAACAGTAATGGTTTCGCCATTAGGGCCTTCAGCATGGAAAACCATACCGGGTTCAATTTCCTGGTCTTCCGGAAACATTTCACGAGGCACTTCTTCTACCCGGCTATCATCACGTAATCCATATCCATCTTCGGGAGCTACTTTAACGGTGAACTTGTCGCCCACAGCTTTATCGGTTAACTCTTTCTCAAGACCTGGAATAATATTTTGCGCGCCATGCAGGTAAACAAAACTGCCATCCTGCGCCTGATCAATAACCTCACCCTCATTATCAGTCAATGTATAGTTAAGGGTTACGACGTGTTTGTCCTCTATTTTCATAATTTCAATCTACCAGCTAATAAAAAAGGGCCCACCATACAGAAAAAAATCACTTTACGGTACCCCCTCAGAAAATAATTTACACTGATTTAGACGGGTTAAAGATGCAGCATTCTTTCAATTTCCTGAATTTCTTTATTCGACTCCTTAATCAACCTGATACTTTCAACCGGTCCCATATTCAGTTTACTGAATGCCGGAATTTTAGATATTGGGGGCATACCATTCATTTCTGCAGACCCCATTAAACTATGGAATTGAGCCACAATAACCAGGTCACACAAATCAGCTTTGTCACTGGCATTCCTGAACCAGTCTTCACATTCTTCTGCCACGGTGACCATTTCCTCACTAAAATTCCATTTATGCATCAACAAACCGGTGATCTGAGGTCGCATCGTACGGATGGTATCTTCAATCATTTCAGAGTCGGAAGAGCTATCATATTGCTGCAGGTACTCAACGATCACGATAACGCCCAAATCATGCATCAAACCTGCCAGCATGGCCTGTTCAGGGTCAAATAAACCCGTCGTTTTAGCGAGTACACGACTGATAGCAGCAACTTTTCGGCTATGTTCCCATAATTTTTTCATGCGCGTTATGACACCGCTAGACAGACTTTTGAACAATTCATTCGCCGCATATGCCATGACCTGTTTATAAGTCGTTTGTAACCCCAGGCGCACGATAGCAGCCTGTAAAGTAGTCGTAGGGGCCACTCCCTGGTATACAGGGCTATTTGCGATCTTAATTAACTTACCGGTAATCGCCGGATCAGTCATAATAATGCCTGCCAACTGTGCAGCATCGGCACTATCATCATTAAAGACAGATTGAATACGATGTGCAACTTCCGGCAAACTGGGTAAATTAATACTGTCCAGCATCAAATCCTGGTATAAATGCACCGTAAAAGGATTCATCATCAGCTCACCTTCCAGCGAATGAACACTGATATCCTCTTCGCCTGTTTCTGTCTGCCGGGCAAATTCGTTGAGTAGTTTTTTATCTATTTTTAAATATTCAATCGGCCCGGCTGCCATAACCTCGTACATACTGGGACGAAGTTGTGCAACAGGGTTCAACTCATCCTGCTGAGTAAAATTTATTGTCTTTACTGCACCGTCCCTGGCGATTGTTTTGAAGTCGCCATGTAAAACAAACAGGCTGTACTCTTCGGTACAACCAAGATCAATTAACTTTTCTTTATTACTTGCAGACTGGATAGTTAGACGGTTACATAATGACTGTAATTGCTCATCACTAAATTGCGCTAAAGGGCGCAGACGACGCAAAGTTTTCAAATTGGGCGGAGATAGGGGCATAAAGGTGAATTAATTTTTTTAATATACGTCTAGTTGTATACGCTCTGGCCTAAAAGTCAACAACCTGGCTTATAAAAATATTCTTAAGAGTGTAGTAAGCCGTTTTTTAGCCGCTCACTGATAGAAGAGACCTGTTTTGCATCATAGGATTTAGCAAAACCTTTTCCCCACACAACATCTGGCCAATAGACATCATCGTTTCTACGACCGATCACGTGAATATGCATCTGTGAAACCACATTACCTATCGTTGCCACATTAATTTTATGACTATCGAAATTTGACTTTATAAATTCAGACAACAGATTTATTTGTGTGCAGAGCTGATTTTGTAATGTGGCATCCAGTTGATAAAATTCAGTCTGCTGGATATGTGGCACCATAATAAACCAGGCCACTTCAGCATTTTTGTGTAATAGATAACTTATCCCTCCTAACTCAGTTATCAGCTGGCAATCATTTAAAAGTCGTTTGTCTATTACAAAATCATTCATTAATAGTATTTATATTTGAATATACCAACAGATAAGATAGGACATCAAATACATTCCCGGTTAGAAAATGAGTCCTGTATCCAGTCATGACTTAAATAAACTCATCAGTTCAGGGAGATAGAGATAATTAATATTCTTTTTGTTTTGATGATCGCTCTCGCTCAAGCCACAATTATTTTTTAAAAATAAATGGGGGTTACCATTTCATTACCCCCATTTATCATAGTTTAATAGTTAAAGATTAAATTAACAGTAAGCTGACTAATATCACCTTCATCTATACCATCACCAATATCATTTAACATTTGATACTCTACCCTGGCATGGGTACTCTCTGTCAGTTGGAAATCCACTCCACCACCAAGAGTTAACCCAACTCCACTATCACCTTCATAGGTATCCCCAACAAAATCGACTGTAGTACTCCATAAATTAACCCCGATTTTACCAAACACATCTAAACTATCTGTAACAGGTAAAAACCCAATACCAGCTAAAGTGAGATTGAAAACATTATGAGTAGCCAATGAAGTACCCGTCCAGTCATAAGATGCAAATGATAACCCCATTTCATAACCTGTATTGTCAGACCGGCCACCCAGCACAAATTTAAAAACTGTTCCATCATCAACTTCAAATATTCCGTACAAAGGTTTTATATCAAAAGACGAATTCCCAAGACCAATACCCCAATAATTATCAGCGTTCGCCTGTATAGAAATCAGTGAAGATGCTAATAGAACAGCGCTACTGGCAAGATATTTAATTTTTAACATGATTTTCTCCTTTTTATTAATAACAATATTCCAAAAGTCTATTAACCAATTACTTCACCCTGGCTTCTAAACTCGCCCGTTAATTTTATAGAGTTATGATCGACATGACAAAACTGATAAACTAAATAAACGTAGGAAAACAAACGCAGGTCAATACAAAAAGTTGACACAGATCATTTTTTTTAGATATACATAAAACTGAGTGTCCTGGCTATTATGCGAATAAATAAATAACCCGGCAGAAAATCCGGCGGGGCAATGTAATATAATTTCCGAAATCAACGATACCATCTATAAAACCTATCCTTTACTGCGCGTAACGGAAAATAATAACCCTAAGAGTTAAAAGCTTAATAAAATAACTATCATGAAGATGGAAAAATTTGACCCACTCAACGGCTCTATCGCCCATGTCCTTAATTTTCTGGGCGAAGGTTGGTCAATGCTCATTATCCGCGAAGCTTTTTTTGGCATTCGGCGATTTGAAGAGTTTCAAAGCCACCTTGGCATAGCCCGCAACATCCTGACTTCCCGCCTGAAACGGTTATGCGATAACGGAATTCTCGAAAGGGTTCCCATCCGGGAAGGTGCGAAACGTCATGAATACCTGTTAACCAATAAAGGTAAGGAGCTCATGCCATTGCTGATTACTCTGACTCAATGGGGAGATAAATGGGTATATGGCAAAGGCAAAGAACCGATTATTTTTCGCGACCGTGAGAATGGTGAACCCATCAGTCCTATACAGGTGCATGCAAACTATGGGCGCACATTACGCCCACGTGAAATGATGCCAACCGCCGGTCCAGGTGCCAATCAGCAGGCAAAACAACGGTTACAGGAACTGGCAGAACTGGCGAACGAGCTGGAGAATCAATAAGCCGAAACTAAACAACTTTCAGCGAAGCCTGTTTCAAGTAATCACTGTTTCTCTGGTAACTGAAGAATTTGTTGCTCGCCCAAATCAGCTTAACAGATTTTTTTTAGCAACAATGTTAATGTGGCTGCTGCTTTATTCTGTTGTTAAATTTTTATGGATACACAATCAACGATTAATCAATTTGATCATTTCATTCCGGTCAGTACCTCTCGTTTAATTGATAAATTAGCGCAAAGCGGACTTTCGGCTGCACAGATCGAAGTTATCCATAAACTCAAGCAGGTCATTTCATTTCAGTTTCATCAAAAACTGGTTGCTGTAAAAAAACACTATCAGCATCTCAATCCTGATCAGGATTTACTCATTCAACAAAACCTGTCAGCAGAAGCTGATACCTGTATTAATGACCTGCAGAAAATTCTAATCGCAGCAAATTACAGCGAATTAAATCAGCAGCAAATCGAATATGCACTGCAAAAAACTTCGCCCTACGGACTGGAAATCAGTATTGATTTTTCTGCGTTTTCCGAAGTCAGTCTATTTTATAGAGGTAAAAGCAGCCACACGATTCAAATACGCGACTGGAAAAATTTTTACCTGAAAAAGAAAAACGTCAACTTGATTCAATATCAGCGTTTATTTCTATTATTACGTTACCATGAACCTTCTGATAAACCCGGCTTACACCTGAAACTGTTCAAGGATATATTGCGTCCTGATCTTGAAATGCTATTCCCCGAATGCAAAATACGCATGAAAATTTTCGACAAAATCAAGCTCGCCATTACCGGTGGTGGCGGCACAGCCGGTGGAATTATTGCAACGATCGGGAAAGTAAGCGCAGCGGTAAACCCGTGGTCGATAAGCATTGCTATCGCCGGTTTTGCGATGCTGGTCTGGCGTCAGATCAGTAAAGTTTTTATACAGAAAACTCGATACATGGCAACTCTGGCACAAAATCTCTATTTTCATAACCTGGATAATAACGCCGGAGCCATCACCTACCTGATTGATCTGGCCCGCCAGGAAGAAATTAAAGAAACTATTCTCGCTTATGCCCTGCTCAATTTAAATACCATCAATAATCAGGAGGCTCTTGACAGCAGCTGTGAGGCCTGGTTTGAACAAAATTTTGGCATAAGCATTGATTTTGATATAAGTGATGCCATGCATAAACTTCAACAATTTGACATGTTGTCAGATGATACAAGCCACATTCAATGTCGCCCCCCCCCTGAACAGATTATCGATAATCTCGAAAAGCAATGGCTGGCATTTATTCAGCTGCAAAAATAACCTGAACCTGGGTAACTAGTTAGCGTAAAAAAAGACCTAAAGATATTCACCACGGAGGCACGAAGAAAGACTAAATACAGGTAAAGGTAAACGGATAGACCAGTAACTATTATCGTTTTGAAAAAATTTATTGCTATATAAGGTTTCACCTTCGTGCTCTTCGTGCCTCGACAATTGCTCCTGCATTGTTCCCGGCTTTAACTCCTGTGTCGCCCTACCTCCTGCCTCCATGCAGTCGTACCTACGGGCATCCTGCCCTAGTTCGTGGTGAAAAAAATCTTTAAAGCACCCTGGTATTGAAATTTTCTGAATTGTTACCAACCTGCAAGGATAATATTTTTTCTACCGGTGCAGGCAAACCATGATGCTGCAAATCCTCCCATGCTACCCATTGATAGCGAGTACTTTCCTGTACCTGGTTGAGCTGAGACCGTACAAAAGACTCTGCCACATCAATTTCGACTAATGAAATGGATAAGTCAAAATGACTAAATTGATGCTTTAACATTTTTTCCCGGATGTTATTGTATTTTGCGCTATCCCCCATCTGCTTAATCTGCCAGTCCGGCAGAGAATCAAGTTGCTCAATTTCAGGTAATGACCACAATCCACCCCAGATACCCTGTTCCGGACGTCTTTCAAGTAACAGTTTATTGGCAAATCGATGTAGCAAAAACCAGCGATGTTTATGCGGCCTGCTTTTTTTCGGTTTTGATTTCGGAAAAAGTGCCTGAGTTCCTGCTTTATTACTTTCACAGAGGCCATTTAACGGGCATATATCACAGGCAGGCCGCGAACGTGTACAAACCATCGAACCAAGATCCATCATAGCCTGATTGTAGAACCCCGTTTGTTCTGAAGGTGTTTGCTGCTCAGCCAGTTGCCATAATTTTTTCAGAACGGCACTGACCCCATACCAGCCATCGACCTGATAGAATCGGCAAAGAACACGCTTCACATTGCCATCCAGTATCGCAGCAGGCTGTCCGAATGCCAGGCTGAGAATAGCGCCAGCTGTGGATTGTCCTATGCCGGGTAAAGCCACCAACTGTTGCATTGTTTGCGGAAAGACACCGCCGTAGTCATCTCGAATAACCTGTGCCGTTTTATGTAAGTTGCGTGCTCGTGCGTAATAACCCAATCCAGCCCAGTGTTGTAACACCCGGTCCAGACTGGCATCAGCGAGTGCTGTTACATCTGCAAAAGAATTTAAAAACTGTTCAAAATAAGGAATCACCGTGGTCACCTGAGTTTGCTGCAACATAATCTCAGATAACCATACTCGGTAAGGAGTCACGTTTTGTTGCCACGGCAAATCTTTACGGCCATGATTATCAAACCACGGTAGCAATAAGGTTGAAATTTCTGGCATTAGAAAAGGTTTTTCAGTTTATCTTCTAATTTTTTCCTGGCCTTTTCTTTTTCAGCTGCTGTCTTGGCATCCAGTTTGGCTTTTTGCTCTGCCTCCAGTAAATCTTTTTTCTTTTCCAGTTGAAGTTTTTTCGCAGCCAGCGCTTTTTCCTCAGACTCTTTTAGTTTTGCTTTTTCTGCGGCCAGTTTTGCACCAAGTTCTGCCTGTTGTTTGGCAATCGACTCCCTGACCTTATCTTTTTCAGCGTTTAATCTGGCTTTTAGCATTTCATCATACTGAATATCTATTTTCGGTGAAATCCACGGTCCTGTAATAGCCACAGGAACAGGTATACCGGACAACTCATCCGCTGTACCGCCATCCTGTCCCTTTATGGTGGTGACCACTTTGGCATTTACCAGGTAGTTCACCGTTTCCCTGGCGATATCAACAGAACCTTTACCTCCAACCCGAATTAATGGTGCCTGCAAATTGAGATCATCGGTGCTAAACACGCCGTCTTTGATCAGACCAGAAATGGACAACGAACTAAAATCGGTTTTCCGTTCAATTAACTCAGGTTCCTTTTCATTTTTCAATTTAGCCCTGGCAACTTCAATTTTCTGGCGCAAATTAAACCCCTTCAGCGAACCGTCTTTAATCAGGATGGACAGGTCTCCGTTCAAATTAGTTTTCAGTTGACTCAACCAGTCTCCCCGAGTAGTTAAATTAAGCTTTAAATCCGTACTCCCTGACACCGGATCATTCCCCATAAAATCCTTCAGAAAGCGGCCTATTCGAAAGGATGATAACTTATTTCGAACTGTGTAAGCGGGTTTGTCACCCTGTGCATTTATGTTTATAGCACCATCAAAAGTCCCTTCATACAGATCCATTTTTAACGGTTCCAGGTTAACCAGTCCTTTATTCGCATTCATACTGACAACGATGTTATTGACCGTCAAACCCTGGGCTATCAAAGTTGTCACTGCCAGCTTTCCGTTCAGCTTCAAAGAGCGCAGTAACTCCATCGGCAAGGTTATCTGTACATCTTTAGCTACAGCCTGCTCCGTAGGTTGCGGTTGCTCCACTGTCGCTTCTGATTTAGCGCCAAGCAAACTATCGACATCAAATTTATCTGCCTTAAGGTTAAATTCAACATTGGGCTGTTGATAGTCCAGCACCTTTAGATATCCCTTGAATCTATTTTCATTCAATGCCAGCACCAGATCATCCAGCACGACTGAACGTTTATTTAATTGCACATCAAGCTTACTGGCAGATACAGCAGCTTTCATGGCTTTATTGGGCACCGCTGCCCCCTTTAATTCAGACTGAATATCCAGCACTGCTATAGTCAATTGCTGTTGTTTAAGATCAAAACCAATTTCACCGGCAATCGTTGTTTTCGAGCTATCCAGTACACCACCTGTGGTTTGAATAGAGGAATTAAAAGCAGAAATACTCAACTGCTGTGTTAACTGGCTAAAACTCACATCTCCTTTCACCATCAATAACAGCTGCTTGACAGGAATTAAAGCTCCTCGAGCCGTACTATCCAGCTGCAGACCATTCATGCTGATTTTATTTCTGTCAAACATCACATCAGTTTTCAATGCAATATCGGCTGATACTTCATTAACACTTTCAACCGACATATTCAGGCGTAACGGAAAAGATTGTTTAGGCGCAATTTTGCCGGTTAACAGGGATGCTATTCTGATTTGATATTTAGCACCGGCAACGGCATCGGACCATACCAAATTTACGTTAGTAACGGATAAACCATCAAATGCTGCCTGCAGATCTATACCATCGGCTGGTTTAACATCAACATCGGAACTCTTATCCGGACTCGCAACAGCAGGTTTAGCTGGCTGTGCTTGCGGGATCAAATCATCCCAGTTAGTCACTCCCTGTTTATTTTTCTGCAAATTGACATTCAGTCCATCCAGTATTAATTGAGCAATTTTTGGCTCGAAAGACAATAGCGATAACACATCGACACTGACACTGGCATTATTGACCGCCAGCATCGGTTCATTACCAAATCCAGCAGCATTACTAAAATTCATACTACCCAGTTTCATGCCCAGCGATGGGTACAGGGTCAACCCGATATCTCCCTTAAACTCCAGATCTCGCCCGGTTTTCTGTTTAACGATGCCGGATAATTCCTGCTTATATTGATTAGCATCAAACGTTGCCACGAAAATACCCACTGCACTGATAACGAGTAAAATCACTGCCGCAACAATGATCAATAGAATTTTTACAATTTTCATAAAAGAATCAGCTGCTCCATAATTAGTAGATTCGAGTAAATTTTTAAACAATTGTAACTATTCAGCGTGTTTATATTTTGTTGCAGAACAAGGCATTTTCGTACGGAGAATGTGAGCATATAGACCATATGCGATCATTTACAGAATACATCAATATATTCTGCCCTCCGGGCCAGCAAAGCTGTTTTAATTTGTTCTAACAAATTAGTGAATACGAAAATAACGCAGTAATTCGACAAAAGATGAATATGCTGAGTAGTTACAATCAGTTTACAATGTCGACTGATGATAGCAAACAAGACACATGGTTATGAACAATTCTCTGGAAGATAGTTTACTAAACAGTAAAAACTGGCTTATTGGCAAGTTCAATGCCATTAAAAATGGTGATATTCCTTTTGGATACATTGGCTCATCAGTTTTAGTTATATTCGTCCTGCTGATTTTTCTGGGCTGGTACTGGAGCCAGGAACCCGATAACTTTGACGTGATAGAAATAGCACAGGAACTTGCTCCTCAATCCAGCGATAAACTGGCAATAGGCAGTATCACTACGGCCACCAGCATTCACCTGGTAGAAACCCTGTTAAACAAAAACGGCGGTTATTTGAGTAATGACATGATGCCACCGTCAATCTGGCTCGACAACATACCCAACTGGGAATACGGCGTTTTGATTCAGGTCCGCGATATAACCCGTTCCATCCGTAATGATTTCAGCCGTTCTCAGTCACAATCGGTCGAAGACAAGGACCTGATTATAGCTGAACCCCAGTTCAACTTTGACAACGAATCCTGGATACTTCCTGACACAGAAGGAGAATACAGGAAAGGACTCAAAGCACTGCATGGTTACCTGACTCGCTTACAAAACCCGAACAACCCAGAAGCCCAGTTTTATGCACGTGCAGACAACCTGTCTGACTGGCTAGGTCAGGTAGAAAAACGACTGGGAAGTCTGTCTCAACGACTCAGCGCCAGTGTCGGACAAACCCGCATCAATACCGACCTTGCCGGAGAAGCAGCAGCAGTACAATCAACGTCTAATGCGCGCGAAATAGAAATTAAAACATCGTGGACTGAAATCGATGATATTTTTTACGAAGCCCGTGGTGCGGCATGGGCTCTGTTGCATTTGTTTAAAGCCATTGAATATGATTTCGATAGTATTCTGAGTAAGAAAAATGCTCTGATCAGCCTGCGCCAGATCGTCCGTGAACTTGAAGCAACTCAACAAACTCTATGGTCACCACTCATTATGAATGGTTCAGGCTTTGGTATGTTCGCTAACCATTCACTGGTCATGGCTTCTTATATTTCGAGAGCAAATGCAGCGATCATTGATTTGAGGCAGTTGTTACAGCAGGGGTGATCTCTTGTTGATGAGACACATGAGTCTCAAAGTATGGTAACAATGCAGTCTATTTATATTCGATTATTATAAATAGACATCATCACTTGCGGATTCCCAGATATCGTATTTTCTGGAAGCTTCAGCGTACCATTGTGTATCCAGCAGGTAAAAAAACCAGCGCTGCAATGCCTGGTAAGGTGATTCTTCAAACCAGTGCTGATCCACTCTGACAAATTCACGGATAAACGGAAATACTGCGATATCAGCAATTGTGACGGTGTCTGCCAATAGAAAATTCTGTTGCTCAAGCATACCGTTGAGTTCTTCTAGAAACTCTTCACAACGCTGCCGATAGTATTCCACAGGGTGTTGCGGATGATCTTCTGCATGCTGATAATGACCCAGATCTTCCTGGAAAGAATAATCATTAGTTTCCACCAGCATTTCGGCTTCCTGCAGGTATTCGTTATTCTTTCCCGCCCAGTTATCAGGATCATGTTGCTGAATGGCCCACTTCGCTATGTCCCAGCTTTCATCCAGGAATTTATCTTCACTAATCACCAGGGAAGGCACCGTGGCATGTTCAGAAACCGCCAGAGCTTCTGCCGGTAAATTATCTAATTCCACTTCACGAAGAATAATCTTTTGCCCACTATATTTAAGTGCCATGTGAGCACGCATACAATATGGACAGCCTCTAAAACTATAAAATACAGGGGTGTTCAAAATTTTAATTACTCATTTAGTACCAGATAGCTATAGCTTAAAGCATGCCTGTAGACAAATGGCCTTATTCAGGCATGGATTTTGATCCGGCCGTAATTTTTTTTAGTATTACCTGAAGCTACGGATTCAGGTTTATTTCATTTCACTCCTTTTTATATACAAATTTTTTCAGCCAGACAGGCCATCAGATCCAGAGTTCACAATCTTCGGGAATAATAATATTTCAACACTTCATAGGCCTCCCTGATTTCGATAAAGCGTGCATCATTGCCCCCTTTATCGGGATGATGTTCAGCCGCAAGACACCTGTAAGCTCGCTTAACACAATCCCAGCCTGCATCCGGATTCAACCCCAGAGCTACCAGAGCCTCGCCCTGCTTATCATGTGCATAATACTTTTTCCAGAAATTAGAGAGTAGCTCATTTACTTCATCTTCAGAGGTGTTATCGAAATGACGCCAGTCGAGATAATAGTCTCGAATGTTATGTTCTGCAGCAGCCATTAATAATTGCTGATTTGTAGATAGCCCTGGCGGCTCAATAGAAATATCCAGTGCCGAAATTTTCAGGTAACAACCCTCCTCAGACAAATCTTGCTGCAGCAGATACAGAGCATTCATAATCATGAAATGTTTTTTAAACATTGCCACATTATAAGTGTCATTATCAGCAGCAAAGACCATGCCCTGCTCTTCAAGCCGACAGATGATGTCGTATTCAGCAATTTTACCGGTGGCGGTTTTGAGGATTTCTAAAATGGGTATGATTAATGGATTATGTTGCATATTACAGATAATTTTTTACGATATGCTAACAAGGCTGTTGAAAACAGTCGAATTCGAGCATGCTCTCCCTGCAACCATTTATTGATAATAGCGTCTACTTTGCCGGTATTTTTTAATCTTTTCAACTCTATCTTTTTGTTTTCATATTCAAGTCAATTTGATTATTTTTTGGCTTCTTCCCGGTTTTAAGAAGTTTTTTTCGCTAAATCCTATCTTCTTAACGTTATGAATAATACAGTACACTTCCATAGCGACTGAAGCCATACGCTTAGTATTTGATTTGAGTTTCTATAAAATCAATGAGGAATTCGGGTCCGACACTGTGGCTAAATAACTGCAACAAAATACATCGAAAGTATTCTCCCACTCATCCAGGCTCAGCCGCCAAAAACAGTGAAACTAAGCCCGATATAGGCTACATATCCAGTTATAAGTATCCCACCTTCCAGTCGACTTAAGTGGCGCCCTGTATAGAGAAACAGGAGCAACAGTAGGGAGGACCCAAGCATGACCCACTGGTCAAACTGCAAAATTCTGACAGGGACTGGGAGTGGCTGAAGTAAAGTTGAGACACCTAAAATGCCCAATATATTAAAGATATTGCTGCCAAGTATGTTGCCAACAGCAACATCCGCATGTTTGCGCAGTGCGGCAATAACCGAAATTGAAAGCTCAGGGAGGGACGTACCAACCGCTACCAACGTTAACCCGATAACAGCCTCAGAAACGCCTAAATGCTCTGCAATCCCCACTGCTCCAGTTAGCAGCACTTTCGAACCTACTATTAACAGCAGCAAACCAGTGGCTACCCCTATTGCGATCCAGAAAGTTGATTTAGGCACCAACGAAAGTTCTTCTGCTTCAGCTATGTGAACCGTTGCTGACGGTACAACGTTAAAGCGCTCAGTCCAGTACGCCCAAACCAGGTAAACCATCAGGGCGATCAAAAAAAACCAGGCATCTCCCTTTCCGAGTGCTCCGCCGCCGACCAGCAGAATAAACAGTACGCTCGCCGCTACTACCGTCACAGCGTCTCGACTCAGTGCCAAAGGTTTGACTGCCAGCGGAGTGATAAGCGCACATATTCCAAGAATCAGCAGGATATTTCCGATATTACTACCAACGACATTACCGATAGCAATATCTGGCCGCAAGTTCAGTGCCGCATCAACAGAAACCACTAATTCTGGTGCTGACGTGCCAAAGCCAACGATAACGAGGCCGCTTAACAGTGGGGATATACCCAGCCGTTTAGCCGCCCCCAAAGAGCCGCGAATCAAGGCTTCTCCGCCAGCAGTAAGCAACGCTACGCCCAGAACTAAAAAAAGGAAATTCATCACAGATTGTAAATTTCAAACATAGTGGCCTATGAGTCTAAATGATTGATTGTTGATGCAAAATGCAGCGCAATGACGGTATTGTATGATTTTTGAGCATATCCAGTTTATACATAAATTTTGCTGGGGGAGTTACTATTTTAATTCCAAATTTAGCACTACCTTTAAAATCCTTCTTGTAAAAAGTGATTATGTATCTGCTCTCAGATTCAACCACTACTTCATTTATGACTGGTTCACTTTTGCGACAATGTCAACAATTTCATGCGGACAGATATGCTGATTTCCACAAATGCGTTGTTTTGCGACTTGATCAAGGATATTAAGCAAACGTTGCTGCTGGCTGGGTGAGGGTGTGATCTGGCCTGATTGATTACACCAGCTTTTAAACTCCACCCGGTGTTGCTGCGTAGTAACCTTACAACTGAGTTTAGCTTCACCTACCTCCGATGTTTGCACATTTTTGACTGGTACTGAGATATCGAATTCACCGGCCTTTCCCTGTGCCAGAAACCTGCACTGATCGCAATCCACAATAATACCAAATTTTTCCATATTCACTCATCAGGCAACATCAGAACAAAATGTATTACTACCCTGTTACCAGGGTTATATAGTAACCAAGGCATTGATACGAGAATAGTTCATGGATCAGTTATTGGTCGATCATCAGTTGATTAGTCCAGGCAATTGATACAGGTCATTGATTTCAGCCTGTGCATATCGAGTATTTTCTTCAACCGTTGGTAGTGTTTGCATCATGAACTTCCTGTTTTTATTGTTAACAGGTATATTTATTCAGGTTCAAACCGGTCTTAAATTATCTAATTCCTCATCGCTGAATAACCGGGAAAGTGTCATAAATCTTAAGCCGAGTGGAATCTCCAGAGAGAAGCTGGCTCCTCGGCCATGCGTCACATCGATCGTCAGATGAGTATTTTTCCAGAACTCAAACTGATCAGCGGCCATGTAAAATTCACAACCGTGAATAGAGCCGAGCATAACGTCTCGCGAACCCACCATGAAATCGCCAACGACAAAACACATGGGTGCCGAGCCATCGCAACAACCACCACTTTGATGGAACATAAGCTCACCGTGCTTCTCGCGAAGCTGATCGATTACAGCGGCTGCTTTGGATGTTATAGCAACACGCTCAGTTAACTGTTTTTGTGTCATTATTCAAATCCTGTCGGTTAGCGATTAAATTTGCTGCAGCGTTAAAACACTGCAGCAAACTCATTACAACGTTACGCTTAAAACACAGAGCTCTGCTAAAAGAAACCCAGGGCGTTTTTATCATAAGACATCAAAACATTCTTGGTCTTACGATAATGATTCAACATCATTTTATGTGTCTCACGCCCGAAGCCAGATTTTTTATGCCCACCAAATGAGGCATGCGCAGGATAGGTGTGATAGCAGTTGGCCCACACACGGCCCGCTTCAATACCACGTGTAAACTTTTGCATTTGATGGAGATCTCTCGTCCATACACCTGCACCTAAACCATACATGGTGTCATTGGCAATCTGCAGTGCTTCGGCTTCGTCTTTAAATGTGGTAACACACAGAACAGGTCCAAAAATTTCTTCCTGAAAGACCCGCATACTGTTGTTACCTTTAAGTAAAGTCGGCTGAATGTAGTAACCCTCAGGAAAAGTTTCATTTTTATAGGCTTCACCACCACATAATACCTCGGCGCCCTCTTCTTTGCCGATCTTGATGTAATTCAATATTTTTTCATACTGATCATTGGAAGCCTGCGCGCCCATCATGGTACTGGCATCAAGTGTGTCACCCATCTTTATTGCTTCAATTCTTTGCAGACAACGCGCGATAAAGGCTTCATAAATATTTTCCTGAATCAGTGCACGTGATGGACAGGTACATACTTCACCCTGATTGAATGCAAATAACACTAAACCTTCGATTGCTTTATCAAAGAAAGCATCATCTTCCTGCATGATACTTTCAAAGAAAACATTAGGTGATTTGCCGCCGAGCTCCAGTGTCACCGGGATGATGTTTTCGGATGCATATTGCATGATCAAACGACCCGTGGTGGTTTCGCCGGTGAACGCCACTTTACGAATATCCGGGTGTGTCGCTAAAGGTTTGCCAGCCTCAAGCCCGAATCCATTGACCACGTTAAGCACACCTGCAGGTAATACATCCTGAATAATCTCCATTACCACAAGAATGGATACCGGAGTTTGTTCCGCGGGTTTAAGCACTACACAGTTACCTGCCGCCAAAGCGGGCGCCAGTTTCCATGCGGCCATTAATATGGGGAAATTCCACGGGATAATCTGGGCAACAACGCCGAGTGGTTCATGAATTTCCATCGATACGGTATTAGCATCCAGATCAGAAACTTCGCCTGCATCACCACGAATAACACCCGCAAAATAGCGGAAATGATCAATAGCCAGGGGAATATCTGCAGCCATTGTTTCTCTGATAGCTTTTCCGTTATCCCAGGTTTCGGCCGTTGCAATCTTTTCTAAATTTTGTTCCATCCTGTCAGCGATCTTTAACAGAATATTACTGCGTTCTGTAACAGATGTTTTACCCCAGCTAGCTGCGGCTTTCCATGCAGTTGCAACAGCCAGGTCAATATCCTTGCTACCCGAACGTGGTATCCGATTAATCACCTGACCAGAAACCGGTGATATATTGTCAAAATATTCTCCATCAACAGGTGCCAGCCACTCTCCACCAATGAAATTTTCATATTGCTCTTTAAAATCAGGTGTATTGTTAGACATATTATCTCTCCGCTTGATTTAATTATAAAAAATACTGATAAATGACGGCCCGTTGCCAGAGGCAGACGATGGCATGAAAGGTATTAAAAAAGACTGTTTTTCACTTATTTTCCATTTATCTGTCACTAAATTAATATTATCTGTCACAGGAAACTTGTATGTCAGTCCAATTTAATTAGTTGTGAGTCCATATTTGGGTATACTGTCTTACAAAGAGACATAAAGAAGTCATGTGATTTGCACATTAAATTTCCAGGAGGCCTTACCGATAGCTGTTCAAAACATAAGTCAATTACGTACACCACGTGTACTCATTGAAAATAAAACTAGTTTTTCAGGCCCTGATTCGGAAGTAAGTATTTATGATACTTATAAGGCCGCTTCTCGTGTGCGCCTGGATGCTGGAGAATTATTATTTTGCGGCATGGTAACAGGGCGTAAGATTATGCACACCAGCGGCACTGACAGTATGGCTGAAGGCCAGGTTTTTTTACCTCACGAAAGTTTTGTAATGGCCCCTGGCGGCATCGTTGAAATTGATTTTCCTGACGCCACTCCTGGTACCCCTACTACCTGTTTAACGGTCGAGATCTCAAAAGAAAAGGTCAACAGAATTAATGACCGGTTAAATGATTCTTTACCCATGCTTGAATTAGCTGATCAATGGCAAATGAGAGCTCCCGTACTGCATACCCATCACTCCACTGAAACCCAGCGATTACTCACTCGTCTGACCAAGCTATTCATCGAGAACCACCCGGACAGGAATATCCTGATCGATTTGAATATTTCAGAATTGATTATTCGAATGCTGCGACATAAGACAAGAGACTTCCTGCTGGCTTATTGCAGCAATGACCCGGAAGCTAACAGCCTGATCGCCGCACTGGACTGGATTAACAGTACCTTATCAAAACCACTGGAAATAGATCATCTGTGTCGTCATGTCGGTATGAGTAGAAGTCGTCTTTATGTTGAATTTAAAGAAAAGTTTGGATGTTCGCCTGTGGAATTACAGCAACAATTACGGTTGAAACAGGCAGCAGAGAGAATTAAAAAAGGCGAAGCCATCACGGCTATCAGTTACGACCTGGGATTCAGCACACCGAGCCACTTTTGTTATCGCTTTAAAAACTTTTTTGGTTGTACCGCATCAGAGTATAAAGCTGGCGTTTGAACCTGGAAAAATCGGTTGAGTGCCAAAAAAATGTGCAATCTATTGATTTGGATAGCGTAATTAAAAAAACTGTCACCACTTATCATTCCCGGCATTCAGTTTATGGCTGGCTATGTTTTACCCGAGTCGACTCGAAGTATGAACCTGCTACCGACAAAAAGTCATTAAAGCCTGTTATTTTGACCCAGTTAGTTCATAAAGGTAGCAGAGAGTAATTAACTCTAATATCAGCAACAGATGATCTCAGCCTGCTCTGATAAATCCACTTTACTCCTGTGTTTTCTATGGTGAAAGCCTGACCTTAAATACACCGACCTCAACAGAGCTGACTGTCACCCTTTGCCCTGCTTCGATTCTGTCAACGCCGGCAGTTTTATCAATCTCAACTCTCCAGCTGATTCCTGAATAATTTGTAGTACCCGGTTTTAGCGGCGTAATATCACTTTTAATAACAAACTCATAGCCGACAAGATCGCTGCTATTATCTTTCTTTAGCGGTTGATCATCCTGTAATCTTTTTAACGGCTTCCACAACAACGCAGTAATAACTCCTGTACTGATGCCGGTACAGGACACACCCGCAATCCATGTTTCTGGCAGCACGCCCAGGCTCATCAATACTCCGGCGGTTAACGCGCCTAAACCCGAAAACAAAAAAACACCCGTGGAAAAGCCGGTGACAACTTCGATAGCCAGCATCGCAAAACCAAACACCAGCCAGAACTCTGACTGGTGACTCACAACATAATCAATAACCATCACTCTCTCCTGATTTACTGGCTAATGGTTTTGTCACTATTTAACGTATTAATAATGGTCATAGCTTCAGCAACTACATTTGCCGCATTACTATTACTCTCGGGTAGCAACACCACGGTAGAATTCTTCGCAATAGCGCGTTTTGCCTCTATCGCTTTATCCGCAAGATTCAGCTGTATCGCTTTTTGGCCCTCCACAGTGTTGGCAACCTTACCGACCGTATCCAGTGCTTTCGCCTGGGCATCGGCAACAGCAATAATCGCCTGTGCTTCACCTTCTGCGCGTAAGATCTGTTCTGCCTTATCCGCTTCGGCTGATAATACCTGCGCCTGTTTGGCACCTTCCGCGACATTAATAGCCGACTGTCGATTACCCTCAGACTCCAGAATAGTCGCACGCTTTTCACGTTCGGCTTTCATCTGGCGCTCCATCGCATCCAGAATCGTACGCGGTGGTTCGATATCCTTAATCTCATAACGCATCACCTGTACGCCCCAGGGTTCTGATGCGAAGTTTATCGCATTCACAATATTTATATTCAGGCTCTCGCGCTCTTCAAAGGTTTTATCCAGGTCTATTTTACCAATCTCACTACGCATCGTGGTTTGCGCTAACTGTGTGACCGCGTACACATAGTCATCAACACCGTAAGAAGCCTTATAAGCATCTAGTAATTTTAGATACAACACACCATCGACCACTAACGAAATATTATCCTTGGTAATAGCCGCCTGACTGGGCACATCGTAGGCGTGTTCTTTTAAAGACTGGTTATAAGCCACTTTATCAATGAAAGGAAAAAGCACATTTAGACCTGCAACCATGGTTTTGTTGTACTTGCCAAAGCGTTCTACAACATAGGCTCGATTTTGTGGCACAAACTTGACTGAGGACTTGACCAGGATGAGAATTAATACCGCCAGTCCTGTCCAGAAGTTAAAAATTACAGTCATCAATTCTTCATTACCCATGGTTCGTCCTCATAGTTAGATTTAGTTTGTGAGAATAGCAGATTAGCTGGTTAAATATAGAACCCAATGGAACTGAGATGGTGAGAGAGTCGAAGCCATCCCGGGAGGTTAAGAAAGATATTCACTTTGCTGCTTATAAAAGTGCCTAATAATAAATGGATGAATTCTAAACAAATACACCTTATTACCGGCATTGTCTCTGACTCCAATGCCGGTAAGTTAAGGTCTTTTGTCGTCATGCCAGTGTAGGGCGGGTATCCATTTTATAGGCCTGCAGACTCGTTGCGATGGATTCTGGCCTTCGCCAGAATGACGATAGTCGCTTGACTTACCGGCATTGTCTCTGACTCAGGTTATTCCTCGCCCTCGTCCGGGCGGTCGTTGTAGGCGTTGGACGGGAAGTCGCCGATATCTTCCATCGACTCGAGCCAGTGTTCTGACGAATAAACCGTCAGCAGCGCCGACTTGCCATCTGCCGAGCATTCGCTAAACCCGGATTGCCAGACCATTCCCTCGGCCTCGGGAAACGAATTACCTGCCAGCTGTTCGTCGAATAGACGCTCCAGAATGCTGTTTTCGCTCATACCATCGGCGAGCACACGGGCAACGAAAGCCGCCTCGGGTTCCAGGCTGATAATTGTCCTGCCGGACGATCCGGTAGCGATGAGCTGCAGGCGAAGCTGTAGCAAATCGGGCCGTGGAAATACTTTGGGAAACGCCTGTTTTAGCAGCACGCAGGCAGCGAAGATGTCGGCATGCAGATAAATGTCTGCCGTCTCCTCCCAGGCACGCTGGCCTTCGAGCAAATCCTGCACGATGTTTTGACGCACCCCTTTGGTTACATGGTTACTCAGTTTGTACTCGAGAATCGTTTCGCCCGCGTCCTCAGGCCCGAGGTCCTGCAATACCATCATCAGGATTTCAAGCAGGTCGCCGCCCGACAACTCGTCGACATCATCGACTTCAAACCCGCTCAGCAGGTTGCGATAATCTGTGTCGTTCCACGTGCCTGGCATGTCGTAAATCTTTTTCAGGCCCAGTACGCTAACATCAAAAAGTTTCAATTGGGTATATCCTTTAGGTCGGTTTGAGGGCGATATGCCCGCTTATAATTTTAAATATACTAAATGTATCACCGCGTTTTAGCAACGAGGAATACAGCGCAGAATTACCCCCTCACTGTGAGTCACTTGACAGGCTTTTTAATGCACCTCGCTCCAGTAAAAACAATACGTTACTAGCCCCCAATGACATTAGGTGTCAGCCCTGGCATTTATCCTTAAGCGTATGCCAGTGGTGCCTATTCCTGCCAGCAGCTGGCAGGTTATTTTGGAATGCACTTCACTATAACAGTAAGAATTGTCAGGCATGCCAAAAGCAGGACCTGAACCTTATTTTCCTGCAATGCTCCATCCTCAGCTGGATTAATGAGCGACCTTAAAAGTAACTATGCATGTGCTCAATATCCGGCTATAACTGTTAAACTTGAATAACAGCTTTTACAGACTAACTGACCCATGATTTCTCTCATTAAATTCCTTTCTAGCAGTGCCTGGTACTGGTGGCTTTTGATTCTTGCCGGCGTCGGTTTTGAATCCTGTGTTGGTTACAATGGAGGCTAAGGCGCCACCCTGTAGCCCTTTATGTTACTAAATAACCTGTATTAATTTACAGTATATTAATATGTCGATAGATCTTTAAATGATTTTTGTTCTGCCCCTGGATCTGTTTAAATCTGCGCGGGAATACCCTTCCAAAACTGAAACTATCATATACGAGGACTGTTAATGGCCATACATGTAGCCACTCACCCACTGATCCAGCACAAGCTCGGATTGTTAAGAAAAGATGACATAAGTACCAAAAGCTTTCGTCAACTTGCCAGCGAAATATCCATGTTACTCACCTACGAGGCAACCTCCGATCTACCGATCGAAACCACAACCATAAAAGGCTGGGATGGCCCGGTTGATGTTAAACAGATTGAAGGCAAAAAAATAACCATCATCCCAATCTTAAGAGCAGGTATTGGCATGATGGACGGCGTTTTAGAACTTATTCCAAATGCTCGAATCAGCGTGATTGGCCTGTACCGTAACGAAGACACTCTGGAGCCCGTACCTTATTTTGAAAAACTGGTTACCGATATCGATATACGCATGGCTCTCATCGTTGACCCTATGCTCGCCACGGGTGGATCATTTAATGCCGCCGTCGACATGGTGAAAAAAGCCGGCTGCACAAATATACGCGGGCTCTTCCTGGTAGCCGCTCCCGAAGGCATCGAGGCGGTACAAAAACGACACCCGGATGTGGACATCCATATCGCCGCTGTTGATGATCATTTAAATGAGCAAGGTTACATAATCCCCGGACTGGGAGATGCCGGTGACAAGTTGTTTGGAACTAAATAATAAAATTAACGAGAGAATTCCATGAACGATAATAGTCTTAACCAGTCCCCTTTACACACAGCCGTAGTCGGCGCCCAAATGTTATTCGTGGCTTTTGGCGCGCTGGTATTAGTCCCGCTGCTAACCGGCCTCGATCCCAATGTGGCTCTGTTTACCGCAGGCATAGGTACCCTCATATTCCAGCTCATTACCAAACGTCAGGTGCCCATTTTTCTGGCTTCATCTTTCGCCTTTATCGCACCCATTATCTATGGCGTACAAACCTGGGGCATAGCATCAACTATGTCAGGACTATTTGCAGCTGGAATTTTCTACATGCTGCTTAGTGGCATGATTTATATTAAAGGCAGAGAAGTTATCGACCGTTACCTGCCGCCAGTGGTGGTTGGCCCCGTCATCATAGTAATTGGATTAAGTCTTGCGCCGGTAGGTATTAACCTGGCTGTTGGAAAAACTGGCGATGGCGCTTTCGAACTGGTTACTCGCGACGCCGCACTCGTTATTTCAATGCTCACCCTGCTTGCCACTATTGCAACATCATTTCTGGGTAGAGGCATTTTTAAACTGGTGCCTATCCTGATCGGTATCCTGGTGGGTTACAGTGTTTCATTTTTTTATGGTTTAATTAATTTTGATGGAGTATCAGCTGCAGTCTGGTTTTCAATCCCCAATTTCACTACGCCTGAATTCAACCTTGAAGCCATTTTATTTATCGTCCCAATCGCCATCGCACCGGCCATTGAACACGTCGGCGATATCGTTGCGATCAGCGCCGTAACCGGCAAAGATTTCGTTAAAAAGCCCGGTTTACATCGCACCCTGTTAGGCGACGGATTAGCCACATCTGCAGCAGCATTGTTTGGCGGCCCACCTAACACCACCTACTCCGAAGTCACCGGCGCGGTGGCACTGACAAAATCGTTCAATCCAGTAATTATGACCTGGGCTGCAGGTTTCGCTATATTCCTGTCATTTTCCGGTAAAACAGGCGCAGTTCTGCAAACTATCCCTACCCCGGTTATGGGTGGAATTATGACCCTCATGTTTGGCGCCATAGCAGCCATCGGCCTGAACACTCTGGTTCGCTCAGGCGAAGATCTTTCTAAAACCAGAAACATGGTCATAGTGTCACTGGTGCTGGTATTCGGTCTTGGCGGTATGCAATTAGGCCTCGGAGAATTTACTTTAAAAGGCATTGGACTGGCCGCAATCATGGCTATCTTTTTGAATGTTATTTTACCTAAAGAAAAAGTAGAAGAAGCATAACAATATATTTTCTGACCGGGTGTTAAAAGCACCCGGTCAAATTTTATTGATACAAGTTCACCGTAGCAAAATACTAAATTGTTAGGGGCTTGAGATAGTTACGTCAAAAAAATTAGTCGATCTTTATCATCAAACCCAACAACTATGGCCTGTTAAGTCGGGAGAGTTTTTTCGTGCCTTCGCTTGATATTTTGCCTAATGGGTGACCCTTAATTTCCTTACGCTTAACTGCGTTTTCCAGGTTAGTAAATAGATCCAAAAAAAAATTATACTGTACTACGCTTTACTATGAACACAAAAATCTATGAGTTTTTGATTTGATGACAGAAAAACTACTGATTATCGGGGCAACACCCGCTACACAGCAGACTTTATTCCATGAAACTCTGCAGACAGCTGGCTATCAGTTGAGTGAAGCAGATCCTGATACCCAGGCCTTAACCATGCTGGATGCTAGTTTTGACCTGGTATTGATGGAAATCCAGCCAGGCGCAATACCCGACATGGAGCTTTTAAAATTTATTCGTCAGCAATATGCGGATTGCCCTCTCATTCTACTGTCGGCTGTCGCCGATAAAGCGACTGCCAGTGAAGCATTGCGCGACCTCGCAAATGACTGTGTGTACCTGCCGTTAGATCCCGAAGAATTACTGCGCGTTGTAAAACACTGGCTATCGTACTCTTTTTTAAAAAAGCAGAATGCCTGTTTGCTGGAAAACCAGGCTGCAGTAGAAAGCTTGCGAGCCAGCGATGAAAAATACAGGCTGCTGATGCAAAGTGCAGGAGATGCGACTTTCATCGCCGATGCACAGACGGGTATTTTGCTGGATGTTAACAGGAGTGCCGAAATTCTGACTGGACGAAAACGGGAAGAATTGTTGGGTATGCTACAGAGCGAGTTACATCCCCCCGATGAAATGGATAACTACCGGGAATTATTTGCCCATCATGTGGAGTCTGGCGGCGGTATGGTAGCTGGTTTAGTGGTAGTTATGCACCGTGATGGCAGACGGATTCCGGTTGAAATCAATTCTGTGGTTGCAGATTTTGCGGGCAGACAGGTTTTATTGGGTGTTTTCAGGGATATCACCAGGCGCATACAGGATGAGCTGGAGCTGCGCCAGAGCGAGATGAAATTCAAAGCAATACTCGAGGCCAGTCCGATGCCATTGGGGATGAATGATGATCAGGGAAATATTACTTATCTGAATAATGCGTTTATACAGACGACTGGTTATAGTCTGGAGGACATTCCAACTCTGACCGACTGGTGGCCGCTTGCTTATCCAGATATTGAATACAGACAGCAGGTTATTGAAGCCTGGCAGACCCGATTGCAACAGGTCAAGCAAGGCGACAATGATTTTGTCCCTATGGAGGTTAGCATCAACTGCAAGAATGGATCTAAGCGAATTTTCATGGTCGGTGCAAGCTCCTTACAGCAGAATTTGGAGGGGAGTCATCTGATAGAGCTGTACGACATCACGGAAAGAAAACGAGTGGAAACTGCGTTACTCGAATCTAATAACTTATTTCAGAATATCATCGATGCAGCACCCATGCGCGTTTTCTGGAAAGATCGGGATTATCGCTTCCAGGGCTGTAATCTCTCTTTTGCGAGGGATGCTGGCGAGAAATCTCATCTGGATGTAATTGGTAAGCTTGATAACCAGCTCAGCTGGAAAGATCAGGCCGAGCTTTATCGTGCCGATGACCGTCAGGTCATGGAAGAAGGGGCGACAAAAATTTGCTACGAGGAACCACAAACGACACCCGATGGAAATATTATCTGGTTGAGCACTTCTAAAGTACCGCTGCGCAATGCCAGTAACGAAATTATAGGTATAGTTGGCATCTATCAGGATATAACTTCACGTAAAGAATCCGAGATCGAATTGCAGATTGCAGCTATCGCTTTCGAGGCGAATGTCGGAATTATGGTGACCGATGCGAAATCTGTAATCGTGAAGGCGAATCGAGCCTTCACCGAGCACAGCGGTTATAGTGCAAAGGAGCTTATCGGTCAAACTCCGCGTCTGCTAAAATCGGACCGCCACGATTCTGCCTTTTATGCGGCATTATGGGATAACCTTAAGCAGAAAGGAAACTGGGAAGGTGAAATATGGGATCGTCGCAAGAATGGTGAAATTTACCCTAAATGGCTGAGCATTACCGAGATCAGGGGCGATGATGGTGCTGTTAGCCATTATGTAAGTACTCAAACCGATATTACGGATCGAAAAATGTCGGAAGATGCGATTAAAACCCTGGCCTTCTATGATCCACTGACTTCTCTACCTAATCGTCGACTATTAAAGGATCGTTTACAACACGCGATCGTTTCCAGTAAACGTAGTGGGCGGGTAGCCGCGCTACTATTTCTCGATCTCGATCATTTCAAGACCATTAACGATACTCTGGGACATGCCATGGGGGACTTACTGCTGCAGGAGGTTGCTCTGCGCCTGAAGTCCTGTGTGCGTGATAAAGATACGGTAGCACGGCTGGGTGGAGACGAATTTGTGGTGATGCTGGAAGAGCTTGATCGAGAGACTATAGAAGCGGCTAAACAGGCGGAAGTCATCGCCGATAAAATAATCCTCTCTCTTAATCGTCCTTATCTACTGGGTGTGAAGGAATACTTCAATACCCCCAGTGTTGGTATTACCCTGTTCAAAGAGCATGAAACAGAGCTGGACGAACTGTTTCAGCAGGCTGATATAGCGATGTATCAGGCTAAAAAGGCTGGCCGTAATACGCTACGATTTTTTGATCCGATGATGCAGCAAACGATCAATGCCCGTGCAGCTATGGAAGGTGAATTACGCAAGGCACTCCTGGGGCGACAGTTGCGCCTGTATTATCAGATCCAGCTGGATGAGACTAACTGCCCTTTGGGTGCAGAGGCATTGATCCGCTGGGAGCACCCGCAAGATGGTCTGGTGTCGCCAGCACAGTTTATCCCGTTGGCAGAAGAAAGCGGAATGATATTAGCGATAGGACAATGGGTCATCGAAATGGCCTGCAGTCAACTGGAGGAATGGCAGAAAAACAGGATTAGTCGCAAACTAACGATGTCTGTCAACGTAAGTGCCAAACAGTTTCGTCAGGAGAACTTTGTGTCACTGGTAAAGGCCGCTGTGTGGCTTCATCATATCAAACCGGGGCAGTTGAAGCTTGAAATCACCGAGAGCATGTTACTGGATAATGTTGAAAAAACTATTGATGCCATGAATGCATTAAAAGCGATCGGTGTCAGTTTATCGCTGGATGATTTCGGTACCGGTTATTCGTCCCTGCAGTATCTAAAACAGTTACCTCTCGATCAACCCAAGATCGACCAGTCATTTGTACGCGATCTTGCCGTGGATGAGAATGATAAGGCCATAGTGACGACAATCATTGCGATGGCGCATGGTTTGAATCTGGAAGTGATCGCTGAAGGCGTAGAAACAGAACAGCAGCGGGAATACCTGTTATCGGCAGGTTGTCGTCACTTTCAGGGGTATTTATTTGGCAAGCCAATGCCGATAGATCAGTTTGACAGACTGCTGGAAGGTTACTGAAATAGAAATCAACTCAGCAGAGGGTAACTGATTACCTGTTGAGCAAAAACATCAGGAAGTTTTGGCAACGTTATCAATGTACGCAATGACGGTATTATATAAATTTTGAGCATATCCAATTAATACATAAATTTTGCTGGCGAAGCTTTGTACGTAATCAAGAAAGCAAATAAAAAGTCCTGATCCTTAATTTTCCGGAATTTGCTGGATGGTCTGCAGTCACATGATTAACGAGTGTCCTTGAACCTGGAAATAGCCGTTGAATCACAAAAGGCAGTAAATAGTTCCAGACATTAACAGCACTTCCTACATATCCATGTAGGTCGTCTACACACCAGGAGCAGGCGCTTTAGGCGACATTTTGATGCACCTGATACGCATCTTTTTCGCTCTCAACTGCGTTTTCCGGGTTGAATTAACTATGCATGTGCTCAATATCCGACTATAACTGTTAAACTTGAATAACAGCTTTTACAGACTAACTGACCCATGATTTCTCTCATTAAATTCCTTTCTACCAGTGCCTGGTACTGGTGGCTTTTGATTCTTGCCGGCGTCGGTTTTGAATCCGTCGGACTCATCTATCAGTACATGCTGGATTATGGCCCCTGTCCTTTATGTATTCATGTGCGTATCGGGATAGCCGGTTTTGTACTGGTCTCAATTGTAGCGTTACTGGTAAACAGACTGGCCTGGTGGCGCATCAGTCACCTGCTAACTGCCGCAATCATGGCCTGGTTGAGTGAACGTGCCTATATGCTGCTAGGTACGGAACGGGGCTTTGTCTATACCGAATGCGGGGTGGACTCCGGACTGCCTTCCTGGTTTCCAATTGATCAATGGTTGCCGGCCGTTTTCGGGGTATTAGAATCCTGCGGGTATACACCGAAACTCTTTTTTGGTATCAGTATGGCTGAGGCACTGATGGTATTGTTCCCGACGATGCTGCTTATCAGCCTGATGATGTTTGTGGTGTCGTTTTTTGCTTCTTCGCAGCATCGATAAATTTGCGATTTTCGTTACTAACAAAACCACCGGGAAGTGGACAGGCATACATGGTTAATCGACAGACCTTCACATCACCTGATGAAGGTCGATTGCCAGGCATGCAAAAAGCAAGAACTGACACTTAATTTCTTTTTTATGGCTCTGTTTGAAAATCATGTGAAACTTCTAAATACCGAGACTACTGTCATTCCGGCATGTTTTTAGCCGGAATCCATTACAAATATGGCACTTATTAAAGTTTAACTTCGTTATTAATGGATTTCAAACAGAGCCATTTTCTTTTTTTCCTGTGTGGCAAGGAATGACCTGATTCCTATATTTTCAAAAACTGCTTCAGCTCTTAAATTATGGAAAGGAGGAATATTTAACAATCATTTAACAATCATGGTATATCGAAACTGATAGAATTGTTTTATTAGGGATTGGCACCACACTGCCAATAATTTAATTTTTAACATATGGCGAATTTAAGGATAACAACATGAAAATAGTTAAATATTTTATCGGGGCTGGCGTTTTGATCGTTAGTAAAATTTCAAATACAGTATTTATATCTACAGATGATCAAACAGATCTGTTACTTTTGATGCTAGAACAACCAAAGAGTAAATAGACGTTTAATTCACATTAAAAAATGCCTTTCAACCAGGCATATGCCGAATCACCAGGTCCGGACAGTTTTTGTGATGAAATTTAATTTATATGACCCCAGTTATTATGCCAGTTATTAAATTACTAATATTTAGTGCCTGAAAAGACACGAGATTTTCTTTCTAATTTGTGGATGTCTTATTTATTCATTTATGACCTCAGTATATCTGCATTTTGGAAATGCACTGCATGCCCAAAATTCATTACCAATATTTTTGCCTTTTTTAGCAACCTTTTTGACCATTGCTGATGAACACTTTGGGCATGTTTTTTCTTCTTGAATATCATATTCTTCGGTAACTGGTGTTTCTAGAGTTGAATTCACATCAAGCTCTAAAGTTTTTGTAGCTTCAGAAGGAAGGTATGACACAAATAATTGTTGTATTTCGTTAATTCTGTAAGTTGCCTGTGCCGGAATTTGAATGAGTGATAAGCCTGCGGCATCACACGCACCCTCTAAAAAAGCATCACGCTCCTGACGTTTTTTAGAATTGTGGGATTTATCATCGAGTTCAATTACACACAAAACTGAAAGATTGTTTTTATCGCACAACAAAAAATCAAAATGCTTTCCTGATATTTTATTAAACGCCACTTGCCACTGGCTGCGCGGCATACCTTTTTTAGGAGTAATTACATCTGCCACTCGAACCTTACCAAATATCTGGACATGCTCACCAATTGCTTGATTTAAAACACCCAGAAAAGAACGTTCTGCAGGACTAAAAAGAGTGTCTATTTTTCTATAGGGTAAATTATTAGACGAAGTCTTTTTATTTTGCGAAAGCTTTAATATAACAACTGCAACAATTGTTACCACTATTAAGATAATGATTATCCAGATCACTCTAACTCCGTACTTTTATGTATAACGTTAAAGCTCCGCAGAGCGCGCTTTTTGCACGACCGTTGGAGCACCTTGCTGGTCTATTTACTTAACTACTTAAATCCCTGCCCAATTTAATTTGTATCCGACCCCAGTTATTTAATTTTCGACTAAAAAACTGCAATTCAGGTTATTTAGTCATCGAAAATTACTAATATTTAGTGCCTGAAAAGACACGAGGTTTTCTTTCTAATTTGTGGATGTCTTATTTATTGTGTAAGCAACTGGGCAAAAGCTGGTCACAGGGTATCAACAAGTGTGCCGAATTATTTCCAGAAACATAAATTTAGAAATAAATAGCATCAATCCTTCTCATTTCTAAGCCATAAAAGATGGCTTTGACTCCTTATTTCCAGAAATCAGCAATATTTATAATCTCTGCTAATTTTCGGCTAAAAAACTGCAATTCAGGTTATTTAGTCACCGAAAATTACTAATATTTAGTGCCTGAAAAGACACGAGGTTTTCTTTCTAATTTGTGGATGTCTTATTTATTCTTATTTATTCCCTATTCCCCGGAACAGCAAAGTTGGCGGGGCTTTTACGACAGCAAAATGGCGTGCCAATTTTTCTGTTTCCGAGTGAATTTTAATTGTTATGTTTGTTAGTCATCTTTGACATACTCAGGGTCATGCCTACAGTATGGGCAAATAGATTCACCATCTTCCCAGCTTGTCATTTGCCACATTGGCCATTGGCTTCCGCATATCCCGCAATCCACCTCTATATCCTCAGACTCCTCATTACCGCAAAATGTGCACATATAACCAGAACTAGAATCTTCATTGATAATCATGGTGTCATGATCGCACTCATAACAATGATATACATTCATGTTATCCTCTTTTGGATCCAACCCTCTAAGAGCTTCCTCTACCTCTGTTTCTGCTTTTCTCAGGCGACCTTCATATGTATTAGCTAATTCATGAAATAGGTCATACTGCTCAGCAGTTATATATGAACTTAATTCAATATTCTCATGTGACTCATCAAATTCAACGACCGCGCTCATAAGCCGACCAATTGCTTCTTCAACTTCCTCAACATCCATTGAAAACTTATGATGTTCGATATTATTTCTTAATTTCTTTAACCACTTTATATCTTTTTCAAACTTGTCTGAAATATCATGGCCTTCATTTTTGAGGAAGTTAATCGCCTCAAATAATCCAATGGTTTGTGATTCACCATTAATTGTTTTGGCAAATGGGTTTTTATAGATCAATAGTGGGTGAGACTGGGTTACGTAATATTTAAGAATAAGCTCAAGGAAATGTGATAAATGCTGAACACAAAACTTATATGATTTATCCTCACCATCCTTGCCTTCTTGATATTTCGCAAGAGCCTCATTCAAGCTATCAATAGCATTTTCAAGTAAATCAAGTTCTACATCAGCCATTTTCTATTTCCTGTAAGGTGCTTTTGAAACATAACGGCCAAAATTACCGGAAGGCAAAAGCATAGCGACGAGGAACGAGGAGTGTAGCTTTTGACTTTCCGAGTACATTTTAATTGTTAGCAACATCACTTTAAATTTAACTTTTCCATTTCTTCGTTTTCACCAAACGATGACTTTCCATAATACTTAATTGCTGACTGCAATATATCTGTGTTTAGCCCATTCACTTTAAATGACATGTGTTCAAAAAATTGATACCTACTTATTAAAATGCGATACCTCTCATATTGATCTTCTTTATTTTCAGAATAGCAATTAGCAACTAATAGCTGAGTTACTTCGTTGCTTAAAACTGCCCTTACCATATTTGAATATGTTTTTTCATTTGCCCCAACTTGGTTTGCAATTAGCTGTTTACAATTAAACTCACCACCTAGTTTTGATTCGGGATTATTTACTGCAATGAGCTTTAGAAGTTGATACAACAATCTAAAATAGTGCCCCAATAAGTAGTTTTCATCATTAAAAGAAGTTTTAAGCTCAGATAAATTGTTTGCGTTACCAAAGCAGTATTTATGGGCTTTAAGAATTACGGAAGAGTTATTCAACTCTTTTAAGATCTCATTATGCTGATTGAATAATGAAAAAAATGTATCTTCAAACCTTTGTTTCTCTAACGTAGTTGATTGTTCCTTTAATGCTGTTGAAGTTATAGCAAGTTCCTTTCTAGTTAACCTCAGTTCCTTTTGCTGTAAAATTATTGTTATTAACAACCCCATAAAGGTTAAAAAAGTTAATAACGGATTTAATAAACCACCAAAAAAATCCCCAAAAACTCCGATATTGTCAGAATAGGGAATACTTACTATGCCAATAATAAATACTGACAAAATTAAATATACTGCAGATTGAAACAAGCGAAATAAATTTCTAGATGTTTTGTCATGAGACAAACCAATTACTCTTATGAATCGGCGGTAAGATCGTTTTAAAATCATTCTCATAGTAATATTTAATTTTTCATCTTTTCAATTGCTAACAGCTTGATTATGTGACACGCAAAAATATTGACTTATGTTGCACGCACGGCTATTGACTTATGTTACAAAAAAAACTCATATTGATCTCATTGGTTTATATGACTGCACTAGCTCGGTCAAATAATGAAAAGGTTGATATTTTTTTAGTTAACTATAACAAATTGATCAATTAGCTTTTCCCTGAATGACGAATATAGTGAATGTTCTTCCATTGACTCTTATTCATAACCATAACCTGATTCCGTAACTTAAAAAACGGTTAACCCCCTACAAGCCCTGAAATCACAAAGCTTTCAGGTTAAAATAAGCCCTCACAAAAAGTCACCCAGCAAGTGAATTATGAATCGCTTCAAATTCGTACAATCCGATGCTGAAATTATCAGTCACAGTGGTTTGTCCCTGATAGGTCAGGCGGTCAAACAGTATACAGCTTTATCTATGGAATTGGATAAAAGCGTTGCCCTTCGCCATGGCATCAAACACTCAGATGTCATAAAAAGTTATCTCGGATTAGTGGCAACAGGCAAGAATGATTTTGAAGCAATCAATACCATAGACAGCGAATTTTATTTCATCAACGCCATGGGGCTTGACGAAATTCCAGGAGAAGCCACCCTGCGCCAACGCATGGATAAACAGGCCCGGACCTTTTTGCCGATTGTAGAGCGGGCCAGTATTGATTTCCTTTCCACCATTCAACCAAAGCTGACACCGGTCTTTACCGGGCACTTACCGCTGGATGCCGATGTCACCCCGATGGATAACTCGGGCAGTCACAAGGAAGGGGTATCAAGAACCTATAAGGGGCATGACGGTTATGCGCCCATGGCGGTTTATCTCGGAAGTGAAGGTTATTGTCTGCGACTGGAATTACGTGAAGGTAAACAGCACTGTCAGAAAGATACCCCTGAGCTTTTAGCCAGAGCATTACAGGATGCAAGGCGCATCACGGATCAACCCATCCTGATTCGGCTGGATGGCGGTAATGATGCGATAGAAAATATCGACATGATTCTTGAACACACGCAAAATCAACACAAAGCAGAAGCGGCCATTGATTTCATCATTAAATGGAATCCACGCCGGATTGATAAGGACGAATGGCTTGAAACCGCCGAGCAACAAGGCTGCTGGGCGCATCAGCGCGAAGGCAAGCGCACGGCCATCTTTAGTCAGCATGTGGCGCGCCAATGGCAAGGCTATGATTATCAGGTGCGCCGTGTGATACGTTTGAGTGAAAGAACGATCGACAAACACGGACAGGCCTTACTGATTCCTGAGATAGAGCCGGAGGGTTGGTGGAGTAGTCTGGACAATGCGGAAGACGAGGTGATCAAGCTGTATGCCGATCATGGGACTTCCGAGCAGTTTCATAGTGAGTTCAAAACGGATCTGGATATCGAACAACTGCCCTCGGGGAAATTTGCCACCAATGCCCTGATCCTGGCGATCAGTGCATTGGCTTACAATATTTTGCGCTGGATTGGGCAAAATGGGTTAATCAAACCCGGCAGATCAAAACGATATCAAGCTAAAAGAAGAAGAATCAAAACCGTGATGCAGGAATTGATGTACCGAGCGGCCAGGGTCTGCAAAACAGCACGGAGCATTCAGCTCTCGTTTGGAAAAGGTTGCCCTGTCTTTACGATTATGAACAATCTGTACCAGCGTTTAGCCTACGGCTAAACCTAAAAATTGATCAATGGATCAAGGGGGTATTGCCTCTAAAATAAGGTGGCACAGTCATCAGGCTGCAAAAATATACAAAATATTAGAGAGCCTCCTCATCAAAGGCAAGAGGTCTGCCATTAAAACTGAAAGTGATGACAGAAAATGGTAAATAATCACGAAATTATTCGGCAATACTGTAAAGTTACGGAATCAGGCATAACTTAACGTATAAACCCGTATAAGCCACTTTAACTCTTTGATTTAACATAAAAGACCTGTGCAATTACGTCTCATGATTTATTAGTGGTTTTTTATTCAAAGACGCTTCCCTCTGCTGAACACCCCATTTAAAAATCAGCATATTAATATCACAAGACCAGAAACGGGTCTATCTAAAATCTGCCGAGCCAGGAATTTCAGCTAAAATTATGGTTAAAAAGCTGATGTAAATTACTTTTAAATACTCCATTGAGATATGTGCCATCTTTGTGATGGATGCCGGTTAGGCCCGGCGTGACGATATCCTACGGCATTGAGGTCAAACCTGGCATGACGATAGATCCTTCTAATCTACCTTATACAACATTTTAATTTATCCCTGTTCGTTTGAAATACTTTATAATTCGCAGGATATAAATTGAGTCACATAATGGAGAAGGCCGACATGTACTATCACCTCAGCAGAAAACTTGTTTTTTTAAGCATCATTCTTTTTGTAACAGCCTGTGCCAGTAATGATATTTATCGCAGTAACTTCGAAAACTGTAATTACACGACTAAAGGTGATTGCGCTGAAAATGCACTGCAGCAACACTCATCTGAAAAAAATGACGATTACCGCTTAAGCTTTGTTGAATATGATGACCAGGGGCAACTACGCGATCGGCAGCAAATGAATGCTGCTCTCGATGAATACCGTGAGATTGCTGCCAGTAATGATGTGCTGTTAATCACCTTTGTCCACGGCTGGCACCATAGCGCAAAACCCGAAGATGGTAATATTCAATCATTTCGCCGCATGCTGTCAGAAGTTTCAAAATATGAAGGTTTGGGCAGTAAACAGCAGGGACGGTCAAAAAGAAAAATACTGGGGCTGTATGTCGGCTGGCGTGGTGATTCCATCAGTGTGCCATACCTGAATGCTGTCACTTTCTGGGACCGTAAAAATACAGCTCACGATGTTGGCCAACTCGGGGTTACTGAACTCCTGCTAAAACTGGAAGAAATTGTTAATGTTAAACAGGGTATGGAAGAAGAGAACCCTCCTCCGGGCAAAAGTCGCATGGTGGTTGTCGGCCATAGCTTTGGTGGTGCCGTTGTTTTTACTTCGCTGCAAAAAATTCTGGCGGAGAGATTTGTTGATAGCCGAAGGGGTAAAACATTTAGCGATGATGCAAAAGGATTTGGTGACCTGGTGGTTCTGATGAACCCTGCTTTTGAAGCACTGCGTTTTGCATCACTGTATGACCTTTCTCAGGAAAGCTGCCGGAATTATTTTTCCAGTCAATTACCACGGCTGGCTATTTTAACCTCTGAAGCTGACTATGCTACCAAATATGCATTTCCAGCCGGACGAATATTTTCTACGCTTTTTAAAACCCATAATACTCTGGATCGTCACTACTGCAGCGGCCCCGGTAAAAAAGGGATACAAGCCACTAAATTTAAGGAAGGTCAGGCCGACCGCACTGCAGTGGGTCATTTCGAACCGTTTCATACGCATACCTTAACAGCAGCGACCAATCAGCAGGTCCGCGCGAGTAACTTTCAGCTTGAACAAATTCAGGATAGTTGGGGAGAACATACCAATGAACAGCCGATGAATTTTGAAGGTAGCCAGCTACAATCTCTGGACCGTACAACGCCGTTAAACCCGTATTTAAATATCAGGGTGGATAAGAAGCTGATCCCTAATCACAATGATATCTGGCATAAGGAAGTTATTGCATTTATCCGTGACCTGATTGTTATTTCAACCACACCGGGGAATACGAATTAGTCATAAATAAGCTGCTGATGGACGTTCAGGCTAAAGTCAATACGGCGTCATACCTGAGAATTTATTGCAGGAGAAACGGTGCACGGAAGCGCCGTTCACGGAATCAGGGGATGTAACCCATTACCGACGAAGACTCCATTTAAATACGTGCCACCGTTTTAATGGATACCGGGTCAAGCCCGGCATGACGGATCCGGTACCGGCATGACGATATTCTGAATAACACTCTTTCTCATTTCGAGATTCCGGCGTGCTACCCAGTCAGGCCGGGCACAAGCTTATGCGGGAGTAGTGATGGAAACTCCATTCTCGGAAACAGGGGATGCAATCCTTTACCATCGAAAACTCCATCTAAATAGGTGCCAACGTTTCAATAGATACCGGGTCAAGCCCGGCATGACGGATCCGGTACTGGCATGACGATATTCCTGCGGCCAAAGCTGGAGGATTTTCTCCCTTTCATGCCCTGTGTTTCGCCGCCTGTTGCTGTTTCAGATTTGTTTTAAAAGGCATATTCAACACAGTTTCTGCCTGTGCTATGCTGCGCAAATTTGTTTACTCGATCGAATATAAGAGGTTTGCATGCCACAGTACCGTTCTAAAACATCTACCGCTGGTCGTAATATGGCTGGTGCCCGTTCACTGTGGCGTGCCACCGGCATGAAAGATAATGATTTCGAAAAACCCATTATTGCGGTGGTTAATTCTTTTACCCAGTTTGTGCCCGGTCATGTGCACCTGAAGGATCTCGGGCAACTGGTCGCCCGCCAGATCGAAAGCGCCGGTGGGGTAGCGAAAGAATTTAATACCATTGCCGTCGATGACGGAATTGCGATGGGTCATGATGGCATGCTTTACAGCTTACCGTCTCGCGACATTATTGCAGACTCGGTTGAATACATGGTGAATGCACACTGCGCCGATGCCATGGTGTGTATTTCCAACTGCGACAAGATCACCCCCGGTATGTTTATGGCTGCCATGCGCCTTAATATCCCTGTCGTTTTTGTGTCCGGCGGCCCGATGGAAGCCGGTAAGAGCAAGCTTTCAAAACATGGCCTGGACCTGGTAGACGCAATGGTCATTGCGGTTGATGATTCCGTCAGCGACGAAACGGTTGCCGAAATCGAGCGCAGCGCCTGTCCTACCTGCGGCAGTTGCTCCGGCATGTTCACCGCCAATTCGATGAATTGCCTGACTGAGGCGTTAGGCCTGTCGTTACCGGGCAATGGTTCGGTGCTGGCCACGCACAGTGATCGTGAACAGTTGTTTCTCGATGCCGGCTCACTGATTGTTGATATCACCAAACGCTATTATGAGCAGGATGATGAATCGGTATTGCCCCGTTCACTGGCCAGTTTTAAGGCATTTGAAAATGCCATGAGTCTGGACATAGCCATGGGCGGCTCGACCAACACTATTTTGCATTTACTCGCAGCAGCCCAGGAAGGTGAAGTTGACTTCACCATGAAAGACATTGACCGCCTGTCACGCCAGGTCGGCCAATTCTGCAAGGTTGCCCCGAATACACCAAAATATCACATGGAAGATGTACACCGCGCTGGCGGTATCATGGCTATTCTTGGTGAAATGGATCGTGCCGGTCTGATTCACAACGAATTACCGATGATTCACAGCCCTTCAGTAAAAGCAGCCCTGGCAAAATGGGACATCATGCAAACCGACAGTGAAGCGGTTAAGACTTTTTATAAAGCCGGCCCTGGCGGTATTCCCACGCAGACGGCTTTCAGTCAGAGCACCCGCTGGGACAGCCTGGATACTGATCGTGAAAATGGTTGCATTCGTTCCTACCAGCACGCTTATTCCACAGAGGGTGGACTGGCAGTGCTGTATGGCAATATTGCGGTCGATGGCTGTGTGGTCAAAACTTCCGGTGTTGATGAAAGTATTCTGCTGTTTGAGGGTCGCGCACATATCTGTGAAAGCCAGGATAGCGCGGTTGAAGATATTCTCGGCGACAAAGTTAAGGCGGGTGATGTCGTGATTATCCGTTACGAAGGCCCGAAAGGCGGGCCGGGTATGCAGGAAATGCTTTACCCGACTTCCTACCTGAAAACAAAGGGACTGGGTAAAGCCTGCGCCCTGCTGACAGATGGCCGCTTCTCCGGCGGAACATCAGGACTGTCGATTGGACATGCATCACCTGAAGCGGCTGCGGGTGGTGCTATAGCACTGGTGGAACAGGGAGACATGATTAAAATCGACATTCCCAATCGTTCGATAAACCTGCTTATCAGTGATGAAGAACTGTCTCAACGCCGCGCGGCTATGGATGCCAAAGGCAGTGATGGCTGGAAACCAGCGGCAGAACGACCACGCGCCATTTCATCGGCTTTAAAAGCCTATGCCAAAATGGCCACCAGCGCCGATAAGGGCGCGGTCAGGGATATCAGTCAACTCGACTAACTTACTTTTCAAACAGGCAAAAGCAGGTTAACTGCTTTTGCCTGTAGGCATGATGTAATATAAAAAAATCAGGGCAGGTTCGCACAACAAATTGTCTCTGACCCCAATGCCGTTAAGCTAAGGTCTTTTGTCGTCATGCCCGCGTACGACTGCATGGATGCAGAAGGTAGAGCCATAATAAATAAAGTGATTAGCAAGATATCTCAGCTAAGTCATTTATTTGTCTTTTACAGGAGTTATTATCAGTAAGTTATAATTTTTATCGACCTAAAAACCTTCGTCATTCCGGTGGTTTTTTAACCGGAATCTATTGAGCGGCAAGCATTATTTTGAAAATGGATACCGGCTAAGAGCATACCGGCATGACGGTTTCGTTTTTCCTACTGAGCCATCTTGCTAATCACTATAAATTAGATCTTTCTTCGTGCGCTTCGTGGTGAAAATATTTTTACAAAACCAAAACCTGTATTCAAAATGATTAATAGCTGAATCTCAGGGGTAATCAGGTATTTAATAAGCCGTACTATTATTGGCAAACGGGTAAAGCATAAGTTCGACAAATTTTTTCCAGGCCCTGCTGGCATTTCTCAATAGACGGAAATTGACGACTGCACTGGCCGAGTATTTCATGGGCAGTATAACTATCACCCCGGTTCAGATAGGGCACCGCCATGTTCCAGTAGGCCGAGCCGATATTATTTTCAAGATCCTGCTTTAGTTGTTTATCCTGAACAGCTACAGCATTATTAACTGCTGCAATCTCGCTGAGTATGGCCGTGGCTTTTGCATACCAGTTAATGGCCAGCTTATAATCTTTTTGCCTGGAAAAAAGATTCCCCTGATTAACATGGGCTATCACCATATTGCGCATAATTTTACGGGATTTTTCTGGCTCTCTGACCCAGCGTAAAGCATTAGTAAAGTGATCGATTGCGGCGCTATAATCATCCTCTGAAAAAGCTATACCCGCTTTACTGGTAAATATAAAAGTAATAATTGAATCGATCTGTTGCTGTTGCTTTTTTGTCGGTAATAAACTGCCCGCAGTCATCTGCTTCGAATATTGCTGAATTAAGATTTCTGCTTTAGCAATCAGTTGAATAGCCTGTTGATTATTTTTTTGTTGTAGTAAATTAATCAGCCCATTATTGAACACATAAAACCGATATAACAGTGCCTGCGGATCATCCGGCAGCAACCAGCTCCGGACTTCCTGCAGTCGGTAACGGTCAACCTTTGCCATGCGCTCTGCAGCCAGGTGTTGATGATTCATATTGTCGGCAATCAGCCGGTAGACACTGTCCACCTGGCGGTTAACATAATCATGGTAAGTGGCAGGGATAAGATTGCGCACGCGAAACCAGTGCTCTGAATTTTCTAACAGGTTATTATTATTTTCATAATAGGCTTTATCATGACGCAGGCCAAAACCCGTTTTAGAAGTCGTCTCAATATCAAGCTTCTGCCCTGTTGGCAGAGTAAGCTGCACAAACACATGTGATGGCAGGATAACCGCTTCAACTGCCAGCCCGAAATAACGGGCCAGAATAAGATATAACAGTGCTGAACTGGTGCAATTATAGGTTTTATCGCTAAATACCCGTGATAACTGACTTTGATCGGATTTATAACCCTGTAGCTCTGTATGAGGAGCATTTGCCAGAAAAAACTCATCGTGCATCGCGTTATGCAATTCAAAAGCTTTACGCCATGTATTTTTCTGTTGTGAAATGAGAGGCTTTACACGATCAATAAACTGATAGATACGACTCTTAATTTGGTTAAATTCCCTGGTAGTACGAATATTACCAGAGGCCATAATAGCCAGCGCAAGCAATGCATCAGGATCTGCGGATTGAGCAAGATGAACCTTGCTCAAAGTACTCAGTTCAAATTCAGTTAACGGGCTCCAGAACACATCCTTTAGTTTTTCAGTCGATGAGGTAGTCAGTTCCTGTGAAGCGGTCGCCGATAGCAGGTAAATACAAAGTAATACAAAGCCGGACAGGCGCAGCAGGCTGGCTTTCAGATTAAACCCGGGGGGATACAAAAACTTCAAATTAATAACCTGCCTGAAAATCAACCTTAAAAGCGGAGTATACGTGATTAAAGGTTGACCTGTTCAAGAAGCGTGGAACCCAGTTACCGCTAAAAGCCAGAACTGTCATACCCTCGAAAGAGGGTATCCATTATCCACGAAGACTCCATCTAAATACCTTCTACCATTTCAATGGATTTCATCCTTCCAGTTTGCTCTAAATTTAAGATGAGCCAGGCTGTGCTGGTTGATCTTTAAATCATTCATCGCTAACGCCTGTTTTACCTCAAGTTATAATGACGAACGCAGCGCCAGCTGGCGCGGAAATGGTTCAAGATAGTGCTGTTGATTGATATAGGGCTGCGGATGCACTCTTAAATGGTGTCGCAGTAATGTAATTGGAGTAATCAGCGGTAACTCGCGCTGACGATAAGCCTCGAATACCGATAATAATTCCTGCTTATCTTCACCACTTAAAACATCTTTCAGGTAACCCATAATATGTTGCATAACATTCACCTGTCTTCCCGGACGCGAGCGCAGGGTCATCACTTCCATAAACCTGGCTATGTAAGCGCTACGGCGTTCTGCCAGGTTAGCACGCGTGGTATGGGCTACCATTCGCCCCAGTTCCTGATATAACGCACTGCCCCGTCCCATCAGCATCAGTTTATGGCGCGCATGAAACTCAAACAGTCCACTGACATTATTTAGTGGATCAGCAATTTGCTTCCAGCGCTGATAGGCATAGATGCGTTCAAAGAAATTTTCCCGAATGGCGTTATCGTTCAGACGACCTTCTTCTTCAACCGGTGTCAGCGGATTTTGCTGCATAAAAGCCTGCGCAAAAAGACCGGTTGCATCACGATGTCTGTATCCATCATCATTAATTACGACGGGAACACGAAATGCACCGCAACTGGGTGAATCTTTTTTAAAGATAAATCCATCCAGATCACTCAACTGCTGTACTTTTTTATCAGCATAAGATGTCATCTGCTCAGTCATATCCTGAAATGGCGTTTTATTGATCAATAACCTAATTTCATCACCCTTTCTGCGCAGCTGCATGGCTGGCCTCGGCGATGAAAAACCAGCTTCCAGTTCAGGACATACCGAAACAAGCTCGATAAACTGTGACAGTTCATCGACAATCATTTTATTGTTTTTGTGGCCGCCATCGAAACGTACTGGTTTACCCAGTAAACAGGCACTGACCCCTATTTTCGGTTTATTACCTGACGTATCCAGCTTTACATTGTTTGAATTATCGATATTAATCATTTCAATTTGCTCCGGCAGCCAGAGCTAATTCTCTGGATTGTTTCAGCTTAAGTTGATAACCATCTTCATCGTGAACGCTGTCCAGCTCCGGCCAACCGGAAGCATGCCGGATGATCCGATCGACCATCAGGTCGAGCTGTGCCGGTGACGCATTCAGCGCCGGTACGTAATCAAAACGCTCACCACCAGCAGCCAGGAACTCATCACGGCCTTCTACGGCTATTTCATCCAGAGTTTCCAGGCAATCTATCGAGAAACCGGGGCATACCACGGTAATGCTGTTAACACCTTCTTTCGGCAGTTCTACCCACCTTTCGGCAGTGTAGGGTTTGAGCCATTCTGCTGCACCAAAGCGTGACTGGAATGCCATTTCCCATTGCTCAGGATTAAGCTCTAACTCGGTAGCAAGCAGGCGTGCTGTTTTATGACAGTGGCAGAAATACGGGTCACCGGCAATTAGTGTTGCTTTGGGCATACCATGAAAGGAAATAACCAGTTTTTCTGCCTGACCCTGCTGCTGCCAGTGCGAACGAACCGATTGCGCAACCGCCTGAATATATTGAGGATCATCATGATAGGCACCCATCAGGCGCAATTCCGGTACCCAGCGCCAGTGCTTAAGGTTGTTGAATACTGCATCAGCAACGGTACCAGTGGTAGCGCCTGAATACTGCGGGTATAGGGGTAATACCAGCAGTCGTTCAGCGCCAGCAGACTGCAGTTCATCGAGACCCTGCTGAATAGAAGGGTTGCCATAGCGCATGGCCAGAACCGCTTTAACACTGCCTGCAAAACGTTGCTGCATTTGCTGGTCGATTAAATCGGTCAACTCTCGTGACCCGGCCATTAACGGAGATCCCTGCTCACTCCACACCCGCTGGTAAGCTTTGGCAGATTTGGCCGGGCGAACCCGTAGAATAATGCCATGCAAAATAACCTTCCATAACAGTCGGGGGATCTCAACCACACGGCTATCGGATAGAAATTCAGCCAGATAACGCCTGACCGCGGAAGTTGATGGTTCGTCCGGTGTCCCGAGATTGACAACCAGTATGCCCAGCGAAGGCTTGCGTCCATGCTGGAAATTTTTCTGCCCGTGGACTGTACTGCCAAAAAGACTGCTGCTCACCCGTATAACCTCATCTCGTCTAAACCAGTGATTCAGTCACAATTAACTGAACCTGCACAAATCTTAGACAAGTATTCTACATATGTCAATATTTCTTGTACAATTAATTAATTCTTGTACAATACATTCGTTTCTAACTTAAAAATATGCAGACGACTGTCACAAAATTCACGTGAATTTCACTAACTTTTGACAGGCGCTTCACAGCCATGCAGATATTATTTAACTTGTGAGCAGCCCGGAAAACATCATGTCAACAGAAGTAAACCCGACTATATTGATCATTGAAGACCATAAGGACATTGCCGAACTGGTGGTTGATTACATGCAAAGCAAAGGTTTTGAGGTGGACTATGCAGCAGATGGCATTACCGGACTGCATCTGGCCGTCACTAATAAATATGATGCTATTGTGCTTGACCTGATGTTACCCGGTATAGATGGACTGGAGGTATGTCAGAAGCTTCGCATCGATGCGCGCAACGACACACCCATTATCATGTTGACCGCCAGGGATACACTGGCCGATAAAATTGCCGGTCTGGAAACTGGCGCTGATGACTACCTGGTCAAACCTTTTGCCATACAGGAACTGGAAGCCCGCCTCAGGTCGATGATTCGCCGGCATAGTGGGGATGTCGCCAGAGAACTTTTACAGATTGCCGACCTGACCCTGGACACCTCAACCTTAACAGTCACTCGAAATAACCAGAACTTAACTCTGACCCCTATCGGTTTAAAAATTCTTACCGTATTAATGCGTGCGTCACCATCTGTCGTTAGCCGACGCGACCTGGAACGCCGGGTATGGGGACACGTACTGCCGGATAGCGATACCTTAAGAAGTCATTTATATAATTTACGTAAAATTATCGATAAGCCTTTCGATCAGCCTTTATTACAGACCATTCAGGGCAGCGGCTATAAAATGACTGACAATAGTCATGGCTAAATCGAGCGGCCTTCTTAGAAAAATAAACCGTGCGTTTTTATTGCAGGCAGGTCTGATCAGCATTGCCGCGCTGCTTAGCGTATATTTTGCCAAGATCGTGATTGAAGAAATCCTGATAAAAAACGCGATACAGCAGGAAGCAGACTATTTCTGGCAAAATTACCAGCAAAATGAAAACTTTAATCTGCCTGATACTCTCAACCTGACTGGTTACCTGGATAAACAGGGCATTACAGAAATAGCTGCAGATCAAATACCGGATCAACCCGGTTTTTATGCCTATTCAGAACATGATAAAAAACTGGTACTGCACCTTTCACAGAAAAAAAACCATTCACTGTACCTGATCTATAACCGTGGTCAGGTCGATGCCTTAGCCGCATTTTATGGTTTATTCCCCCTGGCGCTGGTGCTGATTGTACTGTATCTCTCACTCTGGCTTACCTATCTGTACAGTCGCAGAACCCTGTCTCCAGTCATCTACCTGGCGGAACAGGTGAATAAAATTGATTTTACGACCTTTGATCTTTCACAGCTAAAAGATAAAAAGCTGCAATTTGAATCGGATGAAGATATCCAGGTCCTGTTTGAAGCTATATTACAGATGGGTGAAAGACTGGAAGCCCACATCGCCCGTGAACGTAACTTTACGCGCGATGCCAGCCATGAATTACGCAGCCCGCTCACAGTGATCAATATAGCTGCCGATGTCCTGCTATCCGATGAAGCACTGTCCGAGATGGCTAAAAAAACAATACATCGAATCAAGCGCGCGATAACGGACATGGAGGAATTAACAGAAGCTTTCCTGTTACTGGCCAGGGAATCGGACAGTGCGCTAACCAGGGATCAGGTTTGCATCAATGAGGTTATTGAAGAAGAAATAGAGCGCTCATCCCTGTTAAAAGAAAAGAAAGATATAGCCTTTCACTT
>CALCSG010000226.1 GCA_937894085.1 uncultured Gammaproteobacteria bacterium
TGCGGGTGTCGATAGTGAGGTTAGGGCGGTAAAAGCCGGTACGCACGGCGCAGTCTGCGCTGATATCGAATTGACGACAGATGTCATCAAGTACAGGAGGCGTTGCGGTGGCTGTCAATGCGAGCAAACGTTCTGCTCCAAACTCACGTGCGAATCCAGCCAGTTTCAGGTAGTCGGGACGAAAGTTATGCCCCCATTCAGAAATACAGTGGGCTTCATCTACCGCAAATAAAGATATTTGAACATTGCGTAGACTCTCACGAAAACGTTCGTTATTAAAACGTTCCGGGGCGACATACAGCAACGGCAGCCGGTTTTCACGCAGTTGGGTCATGACCTCACGGTACTCATCGGTGCTCAGGGTCGAATCGAGTCGCCTGGCGTTGATACCACGGGCTGCGAGTGCATCGATCTGATCTTTCATCAATGCAATTAACGGTGATACTACCAGCGTAACACCGGGTAATAACAGCGCTGGCAACTGGTAACAGAGTGACTTGCCTCCACCGGTGGGAAATACCGCTGCAGCAGAGTTCCCATCTAACAGATGTTGAATAACCTGCTGTTGACCGGGGCGTAATTCATCGAAGCCGAAATGCTGTTGTAAGTGATGCTGAATGCTTTCGGCCATAATATGGTTTCCTTTCTCTGATGGGGGTCGTCAAGTATAATCTCGATACCTCAAAAAATACAAAAACTCTGCCCGGAACTATAACCGCTTATGAACAAATCAGTAATTGAACAGGATCCCTTTTTATTCGATATCGATCAACTTAATGCTATTGCACCAGAGCAGGTTATTCGAAAGGGCTTAGCGCTTTTTCAGGATAACAGTGTGACTGAACTGCAGAGTGATGGAGATATGTTACAAGCCAGTGTAGAGGATAAAATCTCGAGCGAAAATGAGCTGACTCAACTGGAGTATGATGAAGATGCCAACTTGAAAGTCCGTTGTAGCTGTGCTGAAACTGAACCAGTTTGTCAGCATGCCATTGCCCTGTTATACGCTTATGCAGATATTTCGGGAGAAAGTGATAAATTGAGTGGTGCACTGGATAACGCGATTCAGCAGAGAGTCAAACGGGGACTTAATGAAGTTGAAGTCAAACCCTTGAATAAAGGGGCTGTATTCGGTGCCTGGACAGCAAGTTCGATCAGTTCAGTCAGTCGATTTACGCGCCATTACCGGGTGCATATTCGCTCCCTGACTCAGCGAGCCAATTATTGTAGCTGTCCCGATTTTGCCGGTAATCAACTCGGTACCTGCAAACATATAGAAGCTACCTTGCACAAGATCAGCAAAAAACGGAATTTTGCAAAACTTAAAAAACAATCTACTCCTTTTTCCTATGTTTTTGTGGACTGGGATCAGCAAAATGCACCGCAGATAGCGCTGCACCGGTCCAGCCAGATGTCACCGGAACTGGATGTGTTGTTGACAGAGTATTTCGATAACAGAGGTTTTTTCAATGGACGCTTACCTGATGATTTTTTCAGGTTGAGCGAACAGCTGGAAGGGCGTGAAGACATTGATCTGGGTGAAGATGCTATTAACCATGCCAGACACATTGCAGATGATGCGGTGCATGTTGCGCGAGCACAGGAAATTCAACATAAAATTATCAGCAGCGGTGGCCGGCTAGCAGGTATTAACGCCAGGCTTTATCCCTATCAGGTAGAAGGTGTTGCCTTTCTGGCTGCCAATGGTCGAGCCTTACTGGCTGATGACATGGGACTGGGGAAAACCCTGCAGGCTATAGCTGCTGCCAGATGGTTACAGCAAAATGCGCACGCTGAACGAGTGCTTATCATCTGTCCTGCTTCTCTGAAACACCAGTGGCAACGTGAAATTAAGCGTTTCAGCGGGCTTGATGCCCAAATTATTCAGGGAAATGCAGCGGCAAGGGGCATTCTGTATCGGCGTGCAGCAGCCTTCACTATTATCAATTATGAACTGGTATTGCGGGATCTATCGGTTATTAATGAGTTGTTCAATCCTGATTTACTGATACTGGATGAGGCGCAACGTATTAAAAACTGGCGTACCCAGATTGCGACGGCTATTAAACTGATACCCTCGCGCTATGCATTTGTGTTATCCGGCACGCCACTGGAAAATCGTCTGGAAGACCTCTATAGCCTGATGCAGGTCGTTGACTCCCGGGTGCTGGGGCCTTTATGGAGATATCTGATTGACTTTCATATTACTGACGAGCATGACAAGGTGTTGGGTTATCGTAATCTTTCAGAGCTGCGCCAACGTCTGCAGCCGGTCATGTTGCGTCGTGATCGTCGGTTGGTCGCTGATCAGCTACCAGAACGTGTTCAGCGTAGAATTGACCTGCCATTAACAGAAATGCAGGCTGAACTGCATGATGCAGCGATGAATGCTGCCGGTACATTGGCTAATATTGCCAGAAAAAGACCACTCACACCGGTTGAGCAGAATCGTTTAATGGCTGCTTTACAGCAGGCGCGTATGGCCTGTAATGCTGCTGGCCTGGTGGATAAAGAGACAGAGGGTTCTCCAAAACTGGATGAACTGGATAAACTGCTCGAAGAGTTGTGTTTACAGGGCGGGCAGAAAGCCGTTGTTTTCTCTCAATGGGTATTAATGACCGAAATGGTTGAAAAGCGCCTGCAAAAAATGAAACTTGGTTGTGTGCGCCTGTATGGAGGTGTGCCCACGGCTAAAAGGGGTGAGTTAATGGATCGCTTTCGTGATGATGAAACGGTTCAGGTTTTTATATCGACCGATGCAGGTGGAGTCGGCCTTAATCTGCAAAATGCCAGTGTATTGATTAACCTGGATGTTCCGTGGAACCCTGCTGTGTTGGAACAGCGTATAGCTCGTATTCACCGGTTGGGGCAAAAAGACAGGGTTCAGGTTATATTGTTGGTGACATCAGAGGGTTACGAAGGGAGAGTGATGGAGTTGGTGCAGGGCAAACAACATTTATTTAATAATGTGATAGATACTGATGCCAGCGAAGATGTAGTCGGTGTTTCGCCCAAATTGCTGGATAAGCTGGTCGATGATCTGGCTGAACCCAGTCAGCTTAAAATCAGTCAGCAAGAAGAGGTCGATCAGCAGGATGAGGCATCTATTGGTACTTCAACAACTGAGAGGAAGTCATCAAAGAATTCTGCTAGTGACACAACAGGAGTTGCTATCACCCAATGTGTAAATGCTATACAGCAGGCATTAGGTTCACGGATAGAACGTATCCTGGGTGCTGGAGGCGGGTTACTGGTAATTATTGACCGGGTGGATGAAAACACAGAGTTGTTTGCCCGGCAATTATCAGAAGACTCCAAAATTGCTGTTGCATTGAT
>CALCSG010000227.1 GCA_937894085.1 uncultured Gammaproteobacteria bacterium
ATCAGGGTCAGGGTCAAAGCCGGAAAGTTAAGTTTTTTTTCGTCATGCCCGCGTAGGCGGGTATCCATTTTAAAGGTCTGCAGGCATGTTGTGATGGATTCTGGCCTTCGCCAGAATGACGCGAGTCACTTAACTTACCGGCAGTGGGGTCAGGGTCAGCTACACGATATATCTTTATGCATGGAAGTTGATGATTAAAAGACTCTGGCCCTAATAAATTTAATACCTACTTCCAGCAGAAAATCTATATAATATTTCACCTGCCCCTGGTTAAACTGGAAAAGCATTATGTTTTTTGACCGAAAAGAAAAAAAACTCATAACTCTAACGCGGAATGATCCCAATAACCCGCTGGCCTCCTACTCCAGACACGCATTCGAACTGGATGGTTATCAGTGGCCTTCGGTAGAACACTACTACCAGGCGATGAAATTCGGCGATGCCGAGTACGCTGAGCAGATCCGTCAGTCGCCCTGTCCGGCAGACGCTAGCAAACTGGGTAAAAGTAAAAAACACCAAAGACGCAAGGACTGGGATAAGGTCAGGGTGACCTTTATGACTCGCGGCAGCTATATCAAATGCCGTACTCATCCTGATGTTGCTCAAATGCTACTGGATACTGCTGAGCTGGAAATTACTGATGTTAGCCAGTACGACTACTTCTGGGGCAGCGGCCGCGATATGCGCGGCAATAACGCCTTTGGCAAGATACTGATTGGGATTCGGTATAAACTGCGCGAAGAGATGGCGCAGCAAGCGTAGAATGCCAGGAGTTCAAATGTCAGGGATCAAGCCTTACTATTCACACTGTCTTACACAGCCTCACAACCTGAGAATTCGGTGAATCATTGCGCGCATGCACTGCCTATAAACGTTTTCAGGCCAACATTGACTACAAAATTTCGAAGAGTGTTATATGTTTAAATCATTTTTCCCAAATCCCAAACTGTTCTTTCTTTCCGTACTCATTTATTCAGCTATTTGCAGCGCTGTCTGGTATGGCTTTAACGAGCAGATCGGTGCAATTTTCGGTTTAGACCTTGCTTCTGAGGAAACAGTCATCGGCCTGGGGCACTTTCTGACAGATTCTTTCCTGCTGTTTTATCTCTACTATTTTTCCTGTGCCGCAATATTTGCGGCATTCTGGTTCAAAGTAGCCAGACACCCCTGGCAGTGGTGGTCGATCGTCGGTTCAAGCCTCATTTTGTTTTCGACATATTTTTCGGTTCAGGTTTCGGTGGCTATCAATAACTGGCGCCGTCCATTTTTCGACCTGGTACAAAACGCCCTGGGCGCGTCCGCAGAGAAAGGCACAGATCAAAAGCCAGTGACCAAATCGGCAGAATCTATTGCATCTGTTTCCGGTGATTTATACGACCTGATCATCACATTTGCTGAAATCGCATTCATCGCCATTTTTGTCTATGTCATGACCAAGTTTTTTGTAAGCCACTTTATTTTTCGCTGGCGCACCGCGATGAATAGCTATTACACCGCTCAGTGGAAAACAGTGAGGAATATCGAGGGTGCATCCCAACGTATCCAGGAAGACACCATGCGCTTTGCCGAAATTATGGAAAACCTGGGGGTTTCGATCGTTGAAGCAGTGATGACACTATTTGCCTTTTTACCGGTGTTGTGGGTACTTTCAAAATACGTAACCGAGCTACCGATAGTAGGGGAAATACTTCACCCGCTTTTTTTCGCAGCTCTGATATGGTCGGTTTTTGGTACCGGTTTACTGGCAGTGGTCGGCATAAAATTACCCGGATTATTTTTTAAGAATCAACGTGTCGAAGCAGCATACCGAAAAGAACTGGTATACGGTGAAGATGATGAATTCCGGGCGCAACCGCCAACTCTGAAAGAGTTGTTTGAAAACGTGCGTAAAAACTACTTCACGATTTATTTTCACTATATGTATTTTAACGTTGCCCGAATGCTTTATATTCAGGCTGATAACATTTTTGTCTATATTTTACTGATACCCACCATAGCCGCAGGTGCGATTACCTTTGGTATATTACAGCAAATTCTGACCGCGTTTAGCCAGGTTAGTAATTCATTCCAATATCTGGTGAATTCATGGACCACCATTATCGAGTTGTTATCGATTTACAAGCGCCTGGCTTCCTTCGAAGCTGCGATAAAACATGAACCCTTACCCGTCATAGATCAGCTTGCAAGCTGACAGCAGTTGCTTACAGAGACGCGGAAACCAGAAGCAAATAGAGGCTATACTCAAAATCATGTTGAACTGGACCAGTGCATAGATGACTAATGCTACAGACTACCAAAATATCTTCCGTGAAATTGTGTCGGAATTCAAAATCGCTGATGATTGTGGAGAGGTAGCCACATACATCCCGGAATTGGGTAAAGTGGATCCAGAAAAGTTGGGAATCCACCTTACGACTGTCCAGAAATTTCATTATTCATTTGGTGATTCAAATGATAAATTCTCTATCCAGAGTATCGCAAAAGTTTTATCTCTGACTTTGGCATTAAAGATTATGGGCAAGGACATTTGGAAGCGCGTCGGTGTTGAGCCATCCGGCTCTGCTTTTAACTCATTGGTACAGTTAGAATATGAAAAAGGAATTCCCCGGAATCCATTCATCAATGCTGGCGCTATTGTTATTTGCGATATTCTGGTTACCTGTTTAAATAATCCTAAATTAGAATTACTGGAATTCATCAGAAAAACATCTGGTGTCGAAAGTATTGACTATAGTTCGAAAATAGCTGATTCAGAAAAGCTAACGGGCTTTAGAAACTATGCACTGACTTATTTTATGAAGGATTTTGGGAATATTTACAATGAGGTAGAACCTGTTCTGGATTTGTACTTCCATCTGTGTTCAATTGAAATGAGTTGCAAAGAATTAGCCCAGGCCTTTCTGTTCCTGGCTTCTGGCGGCGTAAACCCAATAACAAATGAGACTGTTATCAGTCCGCGGCGAACGAAGCGAATAAATTCAATTATGCAGATGTGCGGATTTTATGACGAAGCGGGCGAGTTCGCATTTAGAACAGGATTGCCCGGCAAGAGTGGTGTTGGTGGGGGCATAGTCGCAATTCATCCGGGAAAGTACAGTATTGCAGTTTGGAGTCCAAAACTAAACATAAATGGTAATTCTTATAAAGGAATGAAGGTGCTTGAGGCAGTAACCACAAAAACAATGTCCTCCATCTTTTGATCAAGGGGTCACGAGCAAGGACAGAATAGAGTGCAAGCATATGGCCAGGTCTTTCCATGCCATAATTCTTTTAATGTAGTGGGACTCAGCAGTAAGCGAATCCAGTCAATGCGCCAAATACTGAAATCAAACTAGT
>CALCSG010000228.1 GCA_937894085.1 uncultured Gammaproteobacteria bacterium
TCGTTCGCTAGATCTGGAATTAACTGCGTTGCACTTCAGAGTTGAATCCGCCTAAATGTTTATTCCAAACAGTAATAATTAGTTAAGCCTGTAATTGGCTGTTATATAAAAAACTGATATTTTTTGAATGACTAGTTTTCTAGTGCTAAAGTTATTCATGGGCTTCAGTGGTGTGGTAAATGAGTTTTTTACCATTTTTTAGTCTTTGAGGCGACCAGTGCCACTCGACTTACGGTTTCCTTTAATTAATCTCATTCGCAATAAATGTCAATATCAGGGGTAAAGTTGATACAGAATCAACAAATCGAATTTGAGATTGGGTCATGTTTCAAATAATTCGCTGACCTTAACATTTAGAGCTTTTGCAATTAATACCACCTCAATATCGGTAATACGCCGAACCTGGGCTTCTAACTTGGCTAGAGTACCGCGGCTGATATCCCAGCCAATCAAATGGCAGTGGGCTACAAGCTGCTCTTGAGTCCATCCCTTTTTTTCTCTTAAACGGCGAATTGTCGGGCCAATCTGGTTCATACATTTGCTCTGAAATCAGAGCTTGATCATGTCAGATTGATGTGAGATATTTGCTCTGTTAACGGAGCAATAATATTATTACGCTAATATTTTAATAATCATTTAATAGCCAGATAATGGAAATGAAATCGGTAATTTCTCAAAATATAATCTCAAAAATCTATGGTTCAGTAGTGACTTTACTTCTCCTCTCCCTGACCAGTTGCGCTTCACCAGTAAAAGTTCTTGACGAGTCAGAAATGAATGAAGTGATAGCTTTGAATTTTCCGAGTTCACGTGTTTTTCAATACAAGCGTTCTGAGATGGACCACAAACTTTTATCGGTTCTAAAACGTGAAGCGCAAAAGCTTCATGATGAAACGTTGCGGGATAAATTGATCCAAGATCAAATGCGGATGATGAAGAGTTTGATTGAAACAACTGAAATTAAAGTTGAGTTTAGGAATGATCGATTGAATCTTGATGCTTTAAAGAACTCATTAAAGAAAGTTGTCGAGAAAAGTTCAGGGTACGTGTTTTCGTCAGAAAATCTCTGGACCCATCGGGATGCCAAGTATACGACAGCTATCCGTACGGATATAAAGGAAATGAGTAAGTCGCAATATCAGGCGTCAATTATCTATGGTCGTAAATGGAGATGGTCTGGAGATCAATTATCGGCAACAGGGGGGTGTTTCAATTATATTAGATATTCGGTTTGATACAGATAATGAGTCTGATGTGGTTCCAGTGAAGATAAGTATTCTATCTTTAGAAACCAGAACACCAAAAGTAATGGGTTTTAAGCAGGTCGCTGAGGTTCAATTTGACCTTATGAGTTTCAAAAAGGCACTGTATCAATGGCCTGATGAATATATGGAGAGTAGATTTAAAAAGCCTCTTAACCCTTATACAAAGTATGTCAATGAACTTATCGATGAATCTAAACAACTAGTGAGTGATCTGCTCAAAGGGCGTGCGATTGAAGAGCGGAACAGGAATCTGAAATATACCGAACGATTTAGACTTACTGTTACCAAAGGTTTTGACAGTCATTGTGGTTTGGTCGTTGATGTAAAGCAGCCTATAGCCGCAATACAGACCAATAATGGGGTTCATTGGCTTAAGATTAATCAGCTATATCCGGCAGGGTTAGCTCCTTGCAAATTTGTTAATGGTAATTATGTGGATTATCAATTGTAGATGAAAAGAAAAAGAAAAAGGAGCAGGGTATGTATCTAAAAACATTCATAATTATTTTGTCTATGACACTTTTATTGGGTTGTGCAACAGGCCCCAATAAAAATTTCTTTATGGGAGATAATAAAGTTTTCACACGAGAAAGGGAGACAGGTAATCAGTGTGAAATATTTTTTAAGAATTCATCATACAAAAATAAAAGATTTTATATTGATAATGACCATGTTGCCAACGTACCGGCTGGTCAATTTGTCCTGATCTATATTCAAACCAATGGTTTACATAGTTACACATTCGAAGAAGATTTTATTGTGCTTCCCCATCGTTGGGAAATGAAAATGACATGTGATCAAGGCCGTGATATTTCCTATGAATTGTCTCATGGTTGCCAAAATTGTGGTCGATATGGTGAAAGGTTTTATTTAGGAATGGCTGGCGCAAGATTAGAAGGACTAAATTGGCATAAAGTAGAGCCCAGAAGAAAAAACTATATTATCAAAACTGAGAAACGAGTATTTTTTGTTCGATAAGATAAGGTTTGGCAAATGAAAATATATATTTCATTTTTTCTTCATGAACTCATCATCCGTTTTGGGGTTTCCTTAGCCAGGATATTGCCCTGTTGAAGCTATACAGGTTCTTACCACAAAATATCAGATACTCAGTTAATGGCTTCCTGTTCTTTAAAGAGTTCATCAAAATATAAGTAATATAAATTGATTAATTTTGGTCTTTTTTATCTGCTAAAGAAAGACTTAAATGGTCAGGGTTATTCCTGAATTTTACATTTATAAAATTCACAATAGTTTTCTCATTGGTCAAAATTAATGGTTATCCGTCGTCTAATTTAAAACCCGATGGGAATACAGTGGAAGCAAAGCAACCTACTGTACCCACCGGGTTTTAACAGTTTAAATTTATAATGGCCAGTATCAATACTGTTGTTTAATGCGCTTTTAAACTCTTCCTGTCACTTTGTCCTATTTCCTCGACATTGTTCTTGATTTCACTTTAAGCAATGAACGTAGTGCTTTTCTGGCCGGTTCGTTACTTAACGAAAAACTCAAAGCTTTTTTGGAAAGTGAATTAGCTGAAATTGCAGGTGCTTCACCACCTAACTCTGTCAGGATATCTATCAGCCATGCTTGCATAGCTTTGGAGGCAGAGATGATGCTTAAATTTATTTCGTTAGCCCCAGCAATTTTAATATGTCCATCACCTTCGATTAAGCCGGCAAGATAAGCGATCTCATATTTAAGCTGATCATAAGCTGGTGGTTGCAAGGTCCGGGATTTATTCGGACTCAAATTGTGATAGCTTATCAAGTCATCATAGATTTTTTCTGAAGTAATATTCAGGCAGGCATAGAGCCCTCTATTATCTGAAACGTTTTTTATGAATCGATACGTCAGTTTTCCAGTATAACTCAGAAAGCTCGCCAGACGAGTGAGTGTAGGCTCGTCAACAACCTGGATTTCGAGTTTAGTGGTATAGGTGTCTTTCTTAGTATCATAGTGCCGGATATAAAGACTTCCATCCGCAGCTAACAAGCCTGCAAAAAAAGCACTGGTTTCACAATGAGTGCAAAATGCTGACTCGTTGATCTGATAGCGCTGTTGATGACAGCCATGTTCCTTATCTTCGAAAGCGATATCATTTTTTATCGCAAACTGACGCACTGAACCTTCGGATCTCCCTAACTGAATGGCAACCTCTCGGGCGCTTTTTTCTGTAGATAAATCTACGACAGTTTTTCGGTCTTTACTCGAATAGGGCAGACCTTGGTTAAACTGAGGCCAGTCCTGAGTTTTAATTGAGCTATTCAGTCGTTGGAATCCGTCTTTAGTACCCGGGTACTGTGAGCATAAATCAATGATATTCTGATGAATACGCTCACCTGAAGGGGATAGCATCATAACCGGGTCTGCATAATTCTGAGGTTCATCCAGTAGGATAAATCCACGTCGATTAACCACCGCAATAGCATCTTCCAGACACCAGGCCCGTTGACGATTCCTTCTGTTCTCCAGGCATGTCGGGCAGCCATTAAACTGCTTACTGAGCTTGGCTTCGTTAGCGTCATCAAACTGCGTGCCACAGGTTGTGCATAAAGCGGTAAAAGACGTACGACTGGAAGAATTGGTGAGTTGTCCTGAAATAAACTGTAATTGCCCATCTGTTTTTTTCTGAAGCCACAGGTCATACAAGTCATTTCGGCCCTCGATGTAGCGTCTGGGAGATTTACCACTGCAGTAATGGCAATCGTCCGCAGTATTTGAGACCTTATGAGTCGATGACGGGTATCGCCAGACTGATTGCAAAACCCGGTAAACCTCAAATCCACAGGAATGCTGTACCCAATGCCTTGCTGACACTGTAATAAGCTGGTCAGGGTCTATATCTGTACCTTTGACCAGTGACCATTCTCCTGCTCGTAACTGCTTTAGACGTTTATTAACCTCAGCAAAAGCTATCTTTTTCATGATGATGCTCCCCCCTGTTCAGTTTCTTCATTAAAATCAAATGCTAACTGCACCGGTTCATCTAACTCATACTGGTAATCATTGGCAGCCAGTCGGTTGATGAGCTCTGAACTAAGGACCTGGAATCGTTCCTTGTTTCTTGAGCGCCAATACCCCAGTACACAAACACTGTCGTTTGACTGGTAGTTAACCAACGGGGTCTTTGAATTATCCCAATGAAAGGCATCAACCAGTGTTCCCTGGTTTAAAAGTCTTAAATTCCAGTAACAGACATCACTACCTGTTTGGCGGCATTCACACATGAATACATCGGCTGTAAAACTGACGAACTTCAAAGACTTTTGAAAGGGAAATAGAGTGCGGTTTACAACTGGCTTATCGATTTTCATGACTGACCTCCTGAGTTGATATTGAGCAGATTCTCAAACGCCGAACCGTCCCTTCGAGTTAGGTTAGGAACATAACGGCTATAGACCTTGAACAGCATCTCGGTATTCACATGGCCTAACTGACGGGCAATCCATTCTGGGTTTTCACCTGCGGCCATCCACAGGGTTGCTGCGGTATGACGCGTCTCGTAAAGCCTGCGACGTTTTAAGCCGAGATAATCCAGCATGGGATACCAGACCCGATTGCAAACATTGCGGTTATCTAGAAAAGAGCCCAGCCTGTTACAGAATACATAGTCGTTTTGACTGGTTACTTTGTGCTGCAGTTTTAGAGAATCAAAAAGAGGTGTTGTCATGTCTATGACACGGTAAGAACCATCATTCTTTGTGTATTCAACTCTACCGCGTACGATGGTTTCCCGAACCAGTATTTGCTGGCGCTCAAAGTCAACATGTTCCCAGCGAAGACCGGTCACTTCTCCACTACGCATGCCGGAGAAAAAACGTACTTTGAAGTAGTTGTTAAAATCTGCACGAACATGTTTCAAGAAAAGGTTTACTTCACCCAGTGATAAAGGATAAATATCTGTTCTTTTCTCTTTTAGCATTTTGACTCCGACGAAAGGATTGCTAAAATGAAATCGGTCAGCTGCTTCACGTATCATCAGACGAAAAATCTTAAGGATTTTATTGACGGTGGCGGCGGTTCTTTCTTTACCGGTTTCGGGTGAGGCTTTGGCGAGTGTAGCCCGAAATTTTAAAATATCGGCCTTGGTGATGTGGCTGACCACTTTTTCACCGAAGGCTGGCAGGATGTGGCAATCGAAAATGGAAACAATGCTACCGTAGTAGCTATTGCGCCAGGTTGGCATCATTTCATCAAACCACTGTTCCTTAAATTGACTAACAGTGGGTATGTCTCTCTCAGTGGTCAAAGATTTGAGGTGAGCCGAACGCTGTTCAAACTTAGTAACCATGCTGCTTTGCGGAAAGTAATCAGAATAATTGAATTGTCCCAGAGTCATAGCCGCATCAATTTTTTTAGCCACTATTTCAAGTTTGGCTCGATTTTCTTTGTTATCAGTTAGCGTGGTTTGTTCACGGCACCTTATGCCGAGGTATTGAAAATCAAATAAAAGTTTGCCACTTTCTTTTCGGGTTCGAATTTTAACCATTACATACACCTCCACCTACCATGGGAATGGCGAAGTCGCTATTACTACTTACCTTTACCATGTCCTCTTCAATGTTCTCCCAAAGGTATAAAGTCTTACGCCCTCCAAAAGGTTTTATGTAATGACGGCCTTCAAACAGCACGCTATCTTTCAGGCTGGTTCGAATAGTGCGAGCGTTGTATTTAATTCGGGCAGCTAGTTCATCGGTTGTTAAGTATGTTAGGTTCATTTAAATTTACCTCTAATGAGTCTCAGTTAATAAAAATGATCATATATGATTAATAATGATCTATATAGACTATAATTGATCTAAAAAGATCAGTCAAGATTATTTTTGATCATATTTGATTAAAAGTGCTATTATTTGAATAGATTAGAGGCATGGCGCTTTTGGAGAGAGAAGATGATTAGGCTGCTTGTTAAGAAATTGCTGGATGACAAGTCATTCAAAGAGAAAGAAAAGATAACGCTAAATCAGGTTTCTCAGGAAACAGGTATTTCACGTGCTACTTTAAATAGAATTGTTAATAATCCTGGGTACAACACAAATACCGATGCCATAAATGCGCTCTGTAAATACTTCCAGTGTTCTCCTGGAGAGTTGATTGAATATGTTGCTGATGAAGATTAAATATAAAAAGAGTTATTACCTATTTAGGTAATAACTCTAAGCAACGATGAATGAAAAGAATAAGTTGGAAAACGTATTTAAATTACAGGATCAGTTAGTAAAGGAGTGCGGCTCGTTTTCCAGAAGCTTCTTTACTAGAGCTGTATTTGATATAAATTAAGGGGTTGAAGCCAATTACGTTGAAGGTTGTTATACCAAGAACCTTTATTTTAATTAACCCTAACTACCAACGTTAAAATACTGTCCTTTCAGGTCAGGCACTGGTTAGTAAAACCTCGATCTTTCCAGAAATGCTCTCTCTGGCTCGATCAAGAAAATCAGGATTAACTTTATTTGATAAATCAGATCGTGGTTTCTGACCGAGAAAGTACTTTATTCTTTCAGCATTTGCACCACTTGGATGAGGCAATCCACTGAGAACTTTTTCCTCTTTGATGTCCCCATTTTTTACCAATAAGTTCATGGCTTCAACAACTTTAGGGCCAAGTGGTATGATGGTTGCGTCAGGCACTAGCCGTAAAATATCCGCACAGTATTGAAGTTGTTCCTGTAGTAGTGAACTACTCCTGATTGATGGTGTACCGTTATAGTTTTCACCATTTTTTTAAATACAGGGAAAGGCAGAGATGATAACGAATGTATTAGTTCATTGTGATGGCTTTGAGAGCCAAATAAAGATGTGCAGCTATCGATACCGAGCCACTCGTTCAATTTTATAAAATCAAGCAGGTTAATTAGGTTGTTTCGCAATGACCCACTGAATGCCCCGGTCTGTTTTGCTATACGGTGTGCTTCATCAATTGACTGTCCAGACAATCTTGCTAATTTGAAGGCTTTTAAGGCGTTCACAGCCTGAGTTTTACCTGGAGTGATTCCCATGATGACTACTTTCGCTTTAGTATTTACCCAGTCGAAAGGTGAATAGTATACGGAGAGGTTATTTTCCTTTCCCATTTGTAAACATTCAGGCAGACAGGTACCTGTAGCAAGTTCCTCATCGGTAATTGAAAGAATTTTGTCTTCAAATTTGTTTATTAATTTTTGCATCAACAGATTCCTAATATATTTTTTATTATTTACTTTCGTTTACGCTGTTCTAGCGCTCTTATCTTTTACTTATGTTATTAATAAGCTTAAGGGTAAGCTCAATGCTTCTTATCCTTAGGTGGAAAAGGGTCATTGCCGTAACTGTCACTATCCCGAATTTTTCCATTTTTTCCGTGGGTCACTACTTCGACTCGCTCCCTTATCGCTTGTTGACGCGCTTTTTGTTGCGCTTCTTTCTGTGTGCTGTGAATGCTTCCAGCACGAGAAGACCCTTCTTTACGAGTCGCCCAACCACTTGTGTGTGGTACTACATGAATGTCTTTTTTCTTGGTCATAATTGATATTCCTTAAAGTTAAATTAATTTAGGATGTAAAAATTTATACGTTATAAAAGCGTCCACGTCTGGATGCACTAACCAGAGTTGAATCCTGATGGTCTTGCTGGGTTGTGCTATTGATCGAGTTAAATGCGCACAAGTGAATAATCCTGTCCCTGGCGATTAATGCACCACCGGAGATTTTTTTATCGTTAATTCGTATATCTTCACCCTCTCCTACGGCAGGATAGGATGAACAGTCAGCATTCTTGATATTATTTAGAAATTTTTTAACTGAAATGTCTTCGGTATTAGAGGTTTCAGTTGCGTCATCAATAGCGTCCAGTGCATAACTCCCTATCAGTTTTTTAAAAAGTTTTTTCATGCTATTGGAAAAGTCAAAAATCTCTACTCCACGCAGCTGGCCATTGATTGAAAATACGGCTCCAACCTGATTATCTTCGGGTTGAAAGGCCGCCATATATTCACTAAGTAGATTGTTATGATTGACATACATATCGGCCATAGCATCAGTGCTTGAATGCGTGCCCATACGAGCAGATTTTACGGCGATGTCTTCCCAGATTTCACCCTGTTTGGATCGTCGTGTACCGCTCATGCGTAGAGAGTCAGAAATGTGAGCCGCCTTGCGAGCTCTGCCTGCAGCATAAAATGCACGATCTTCAGAATGAAACTCAGTCGATGAGTGGGCCCATCGCCCAGCCACTACACATGACACAGGTATAGTAATTGTGCTCTTTGCTGGTACGAGTACAGTAATATTGAGAATCCTGTTTTGTTTAGCGCCGACAAGTTCTTCTCCGTCAACCAATAGAACTGCACGGTTCCCACGGTTTTCAAAAATAAGATCTGGAACACTGCCTTCGCTAGAAACCTCTTTAACTGTGACCGTACCTGACTGAAGAGACTCATCTAGCATCAGATAGTCAGGCTCCTTTTCGGTTCTACCCAATAATGCAGTTACTGAAAGATTCTTAAAGCCCGTCTCTTTGCCGAGTGAAAGTCCATCGATAGTGCTATTGATTATGTTCATATTCGCCTCGTAATAATATTTCTATAAGGCGTTGCAGGAGACGTGCCAATTGCATATTTATTTAGTAATTTAATGTTAAATCAATAGCTTACTAGTCTGTCGAGGCAATAGGCTTATATTTACGCGGTATAAAGGGAGAATAAAATTTACTAAATGGTAAAATTATTTATACTTGCAGTATGACTATTACAACTAATCCTATGAATATCCTTGTTTCCTGGGTCGGTCAGACTGATCTTGATGCCAGTCAAGGACAACCGGTGGGGCTTGGTCCAGTTGCCCAGGTTGTGACTAATAGGAAATATGAACTGGTTGTCCTTCTAAGTAATTACTCAAAAAAGGAAACGGCTTCTTTTATAAAGTGGCTTGAACCTCAATCAAATACGACAATCGAGCTACAGTTAGCGGTTCTATCAGGGCCAACCAATTTTGGTGAAATTTATGAGGTGGTTACTAACCGGATACGAAATATTCTAAAAGTTTATGGGCCAGAAACCAGGCTTACTTATAACTTAAGCCCCGGCACACCTGCAATGGCTGCAGTATGGATTATTGTCGCAAAAACCAGATATGCTGCTGAGCTTATAGAGTCATCAAAAAAATTCGGAGTTCGTACTGCAAATATACCATTTGATATATCAGCCGAATTTATTCCAGATTTACTCAAACGCCCTGATAATGATGTCAGCAGATTATCAGCAGGCGTATCGCAACTAGCGCCAGCATTTGAACAAATAATTCACCAAAGTGCGAAAATGAAGCGTGTCATCAATAAAGCACAAAAAATAGCGGTTCGATCTGTACCGGTGCTGATTGAGGGTGAAAGTGGTACGGGAAAGGAGCTTCTGGCCAGGGCTATTCATGAGGCAAGTCCCCGTCAAGCTAAACCTTTTATTGCGGTTAACTGTGGTGCGATATCACCCGAATTAGTTGAGTCTGAATTTTTCGGTCATAAGAAAGGTGCATTTACCAGTGCGGATACTGCCCGAAAAGGTCACTTTGAATCTGCTAATGGTGGCACTTTATTTCTGGATGAAATAGGTGAGCTACCTCTTAATATTCAAGTTAAACTACTACGAGTTTTGCAGGAAGGCGAAGTTGTACGAGTAGGAGAAAGTAAACCAATACCAATAGATGTAAGAATTATTTCGGCCACCAATAGAAAACTAACATCAGAGGTAAACGAGGGAAGATTTCGTGAAGATCTTTTTTTTCGTTTGGCTGTTGCTGTTCTTCGACTACCTCCAATTCGAGAGCGGGCTGGGGATTTAAATCTGCTGATTGATCACCTGTTAGAAAAAATTAACAAGGAAAGTGTCGCGGAACCCGACTGGGGAGATAAGAAAATTTCTGCTGGGGGAAGAAATCTTCTGCTACAGCATACCTGGCCGGGTAATATTCGAGAATTACAAAACACTCTGACACGTGCAATTGTCTGGTCTAGCGGAAAATCTATTACGAAAGAAGATATACAGGATGCATTACTTGAAAGTCCCTTGCAGAAGCAGGTAAATGACGGCATTCTGCATAAATCGTTTGATGAAGGTGTTGATTTACAGGGCATTATATCCACTGTTGCCAGGCATTATCTTTCGCGGGCTTTAAAAGAATCTAATGGAAATAAGAGCAAGGCTTCTACGCTGCTAGGTCTTGGAAGCTACCAGACACTGAATAACTGGATAAAGAAATATTTGGATTAAAATAATTATGGCATGTTGTTTGCTCTACATGCTTTATGGATAAAAACGATTATATGAAATCAACCAACTTTGAGTTCTTAAGGCCTCACCATGAAGCCCTGGCAAACCTTGCGGGCTATGCTGAGGCTGTGCTGTATATCGATCCGGGTAGCGCATTAACGCGTCTGAGAAGCTTTGCAGAGGTGATGACGAAAGATATTCACCAACAGGAACGTCTGCCGCTTATGCCGCAGGCGAGTTTCTATGATTTAATCCGTCATCCTGCTTTTGTAGCTTGTGTGGATCGTTCTCTGGTTCACCAGCTTAATTATTTACGTATGCAGGGTAATGATGCCGCTCACGGAGCCGATGGAGAACTGCGAACCGCATTGCTGGTACTTGGAACTGCACATCAGCTCGCCATGTATATGGGCTTACGCTACTACGGTATTAAAAAGTCAGAGGTAGCTGCCTTTAAAGATATTAGCGATCCTACCGGGGAGTTAAACCGGCTTAAAAAATCAGTCTCTATTTACAAAAAAGAGCTGGATGCAAAAGCCGAAGAGGTCGATCAACTCATCGACTCGCTGGATAAAGAACGGCTTAAGGCTAAACAAACCAGTTCCACTCAAGCCGAGCATGAAACGGCCAAAACCAGCAGTCGGTCAGCTGCTAATTCATTGCAATGGGATGAGGCAAAGACGCGTCAGTTACTGATTGACTCGATGTTAACTCAGGCTGGATGGGTCTTAAACGATCATAAACAGGTTACCCTGGAACATCCTGTTGAACACCAGCCAACAAGTTCGGGTACAGGCTATGCAGATTACGTACTATGGGGTGATAATGGTAAGCCTCTAGCCGTAGTCGAAGCAAAACGTTCAAGTGTTGAAGGGCTGCAGATAGGGCGCGAACAGGCAAGGATGTATGCAGACGGGCTGCAAAAAATGAGCGGACAACGTCCGGTTATCTTTTATACTAATGGCTATGAAACGTTTATCTGGGATGATCAGCAGTACAATAGTTACCGCCCTGTGTATGGATTTTATAGCATGGATAGCCTTAACTATTTAGTCTACCAGCGTGATTACCGTGAGCCCTCAGTCGAGCAGTTTAACCCGGATCTGGAAATCGCCGGTCGCGCCTACCAGATAGAATCGATTAAATCCGTTGCCAGCCGCTTTCAGCAGCAACGGCGCAGAGCACTGATTGTTCAGGCTACAGGAACCGGTAAAACGCGTGTCGCAATTGCCATTAGTGAACTGTTATTAAGAACCGGCTGGGTCAAACGCGTGCTGTTTCTGTGTGACCGGCGCGAACTACGGCGTCAGGCCGATGAAGCCTTTAAACAGCATCTTCCCTCTGAACCACGCTGCGTCATTGGCGAAAAAAACAGGATCGATCAGACTGCCCGCATCTTTGTTTCGACCTATCCGGGCATGATGAACCGGTTTCATCAACTCGATGTAGGCTTTTTCGATCTTATTATTGCCGATGAATCTCACCGTTCAATCTACAATAGATACCGTGACCTGTTCGATTACTTCGATGCCCTGCAGATAGGCCTGACTGCAACACCGGTGAAGTATATCGCGCGCAATACGTTTGATCTGTTTGGCTGCGAAGATCAGGATCCGACGTATGAATACAGCCTGGATGATGCGGTTAATAATGATCCCCCATTCCTGGTGCCATTCAGGGTAAAAGATTACACCACAGAATTTTTACGTGATGGAATTCATTACAATGACTTAACCGAACAGCAGCAAAAACAGCTTGAAGATGACCTGGGTGAAGAAAAAGCAAAACAAACCCGAATCAAAGGTAAGGACATAGGCCGTAAAATATTCAGTGAAGATACCGACCGGCAGATCCTCGAAAACCTGATGGACAACGGTATTAAAGATGCCACCGGTTCGCTGGTGGGTAAAACCATCGTTTTCGCTCAACGTCAGGATCATGCCGAACATCTGGAAAAACTGTTCATTAAGCTCTACCCTCAATATGGGGCCAGGGTCTGCAAGGTGATCCATAATAAGGTGACACGTGCCGACGCGCTAATAACCGAATTCAAAAAGGCGGATAATCAGTTCCGTATCGCGATATCGGTTGATATGCTTGATACCGGCATTGATGTGCCCGAAATCGTCAATCTGGTGTTTGCGCGACCGGTTAAATCATGGGTCAAGTTCTGGCAGATGATCGGACGCGGTACACGTCTGTGCGAAAATCTGTTCGGTGTCGGGCAGGATAAAAAAGAATTCTATATCTTTGATCATTACGGCAATTTTGATTACTTCGAGCAGGAGTATCAGGAAGTCGAAGAAAGCCTCAGTAAATCGATGCTACAGCAATTGTTTGAAGCTCGTCTTGCGCTGGTCGAATCGGCCTTAAAGCTCAACCACCGGGGGGCTTTTGATATTGCGACAGCACTGATTCGGGCAGATATCAATGATCTGCCGCAGGCCAGCATCAGCGTTAAAAAACAACTGCGCAATATTCATAAGCTGCAACAGACCGATGCGCTGAGCACCATGGATTCGACGACCTTGCATCTACTCAGGGGAACCCTGGCACCCTTAATGGGCAGTCGCGTGCTACGTGATCGTGATGCCATCGCCTTCGATCACCTGGTGGCAGATTTGCAGGTCTGCGTGATCGAACAGGCCAGTTGTCAGCAGGAGCTGGAAGTGGAACTACTCGCGCAACTGGATAGACTGGCGATTACCATCCAGGCCGTCAGGCAAAAGGATAAAGTGATCGATACCCTGCGCAGCGCCGCCTTCTGGCAGAACATTACAGTCAAGGATCTGGAATGGGCGCGTACCGAATTACGCGGCATCATGAAATACAAAAAGAAACTAAGGCCACCGCAGCGAGTGGATGAAACCACTACCAGCGATGATGGTGTCGTCATCGATAAGGAACGCAAAAATGTGCTAAGCAGCCAGACCGAAGCGCTGCAATATAGACGCCGCCTGAAAGAGATACTGGATAAAATGATCGCAACCAGCCCGGTATTGCAAAAAATCCGTCAGGATAAACCGGTGCAGGCCGCCGAACTGGATTCTCTGGCTTCCGCTATTCTGACCGAAAATCCGGGGGTCGATCTGAAGATATTGAATGATTTCTATGGGCGTACCGCCACTAACCTGCAGGCTACCCTGCGCGAACTGGTTGGCATGGAGGCGGGAGCCGTAGAGGCGCATTTCACCCTTTTCCTGCATCAGCATCCGCAACTGACGCATTTACAGGTTCGCTTCATGAACCTGCTCAAACAGTACATCAGTGAGAATGGTACTATTACCATTGAAAAGCTGTATCAGGCACCTTTTACCGGCGTATCGCATGAAGGCATAGATGGTGTATTCCAGCCGCAGGACGTCACCGCCATCGCCACCGTGTTAAAACCGTTTATGGCAGCAGTAGAGCAGGCTACCCCGCCTCAACCACCAGTGCCATCCGTATAGACAGACATTACAACCAGAGACAGACATGCTGACAGGTTCCTTAAGAAACGACATCGATAAACTGTGGGAGAAATTCTGGACGGGTGGAATCACCAATCCATTAACCGTGATTGAACAGATTTCCTACCTGATGTTTGCGCGCATGCTTGACATGCAGGAGTCGGCCAGCGAACGCATAGCGACTCAAAATGGTAAAGAATTCGATAATATCTTCCCGTTCGATAAAGAAGGTCAGCTACTGCGCTGGAAAAACTTTAAAAATATGGCGGGAACAGAAATGCGTAAACATCTGCGTGATAAGGTTTACCCGCACTTTGCCACCATTCACCTGGGGGAAAGCGATATCGGTGAATTCATGCGCGATGCGGATATGGAAATTAAAAACGAATCGGTACTGGTGGCCTCGGTAGAAATGGTCGAACGTTTACCGCTGACCGACAGCGACATCAAGGGCGATATCTACGAATACCTGCTCAGCAAGCTCACCACCGCCGGTATCAACGGGCAGTTCCGCACCCCGCGCCATATCATCGACCTGATGGTCGCGATGCTGGATATTCAGCCGGATGAAATCATCTGTGATCCAGCCTGCGGTACTGCCGGGTTTCTGGCTCGCAGCATGGAATACCTGCAGAAAAAATACTCCAGCCCGGCCGGCACCTATACCGACGAAGAAGGCATCATCCACTACAGTGGTGACCTGCTCGAACCCTGGCGCGAACACATCAATAACCAGATGTTCTGGGGTTTCGATTTTGACACCACCATGCTACGGGTATCGGCGATGAACATGCTGCTGCATGGGGTCGGTTCACCCAATATCCACTACCAGGACAGCCTCAATAAAAACATCAAGGAACATTACCCGCAGCATGAACAGGATGCCTTCGATGTGGTGCTGGCGAACCCGCCGTTTAAAGGCAGCCTGGATGAAACCAGTACCAACCCCGACGTGCTCGATATCGTTAAAACCAAGAAGACCGAGTTACTGTTCGTTGCGCATATCCTGCGTGTGTTAAAACTCGGTGGACGGGCTGCCGTAATCGTACCCGATGGCGTACTGTTCGGTTCTTCCAAAGCGCACCAGCAATTACGTCAGGCTCTGATCGATACCAACCAGCTTGAAGGCATCGTCAGTCTGCCCTCGGGAGTATTCAAACCCTATGCCGGTGTTTCCACCGCGATATTAATCTTCACCAAAGGCGGAGAAACCGAGCAGGTCTGGTTTTATGACCTGAAGGCGGATGGCTACTCATTGGATGATAAACGCACCCCCATTGCCGCGAACGATCTGCCCGACTGCCTGGAGCAGTGGTCGGTTTTTCGTCATTCCCGTGCAGACGGAGAAGTGGCACAGGGAAGTGCCGTCAACGAATCTAAGGATGAAAAACCAGAAGAATTTAACGACAGAACCCAGCAGGCCTTCCTAGTTCCTGTAGCAGAAATCCGTAGCAATAAGTACGACCTGTCGATCAACCGCTACCGGGAAATTGTGTACGAAGAAGAGCAGTACGATCCGCCAAAAGAAATCCTGAAACGATTGATGGATCTGGAAAACGAGATTCAGCAGGAGTTGAAGGAATTGGAGGGGATGTTGTGATTAAAACGGTGCAGTTGGCTAAAGTCTGTGACATTACTATGGGGCAAGCACCATCAGGAGCTTCATATAATGAAAACAATAATGGCTATGCATTATTAGCAGGAGCTGGTGACTTTGGGCAATTAACTCCTTCACCAAAAAAATTTACAACAGAGCCAAATAAGTTATCAAAGAAAGGAGACTTGATTTTATGTATCCGGGCAACGATTGGGGATCTTAATTGGAGTGATAAAGAGTATTGTCTCGGTCGAGGAGTTTCAGGTTTAAGACCAGTGCAAGATAAGCTAGACTCGAATTACCTGTGGCACTTTATTCAGGCAAATAAAAATAAATTAGCTTCAAAAGGTACAGGATCAACCTTTAAACAGGTTAACAGCTCTCACATTAAAGAATGGGAAATCCCTCTTCCACCCCTAAAAGAACAAAAACGCATCGCCGCGATTCTCGATAAAGCCGACAATCTGCGTCGCAAACGCCAGCAAGCCGACGAATTCCTAAGAGCCGTATTTCTGGATATGTTTGGTGATCCGGTTACCAATCCGAAAGGGTGGGATGAGGTTTCTTTGGTCAGCTTGGTAAGTTCTAAACTCCAGAATGGGGCTTACTACCCAAAAGAAAAATACTCAAATAAAGGAGTAGAAATGGTGCATATGGGGGATGCATTTTATGATGTAATAGATAGAGGGAATTTAAAAAGAGTATTAGCTTCTGAAAGTGACATTGAAAAATATCCCGAATTCAACTCATAAGTGCAACTTAACCTAGCTGCACTGTTAAGG
>CALCSG010000229.1 GCA_937894085.1 uncultured Gammaproteobacteria bacterium
CCAGCATTTGCGGCATATCTTTAAAAATACTGCTATCCAGCTGTATTTGACTGTGTGAAATAGAGCTTTTTTGAGTGAGAAGATTGGCCTCGATATTAAGTATTAAATTCTTATCATCAGATTTTATTTCATAGCAAATTGATATTTTTGCCAGGCATAATGGCCGTAAACTGAAATCGACATCGGTAAGCGTAAACTTCTGATAACGAATAGCTTCAATATTTCCACTGGTAATACTGCCGTTAAGACCTTTAATCTTAATATCCGCAGGCAGTTCAACAAATCGCAATACATGCCTTGCAGGAATACCAACTAATGAGCCAATCAGCAGCACGATGAAAAACAGGGCAACAACCCAGTATGTCTGCTTTCTGTTCATCAAGCATCAGTCCCGTTAGAAATCACCATACTGACATTGACAAAACCAGCATTGTCTGTCGGCAATAATCGGACTTCGTCAATGGACACAGAACCATCTATAGCGGATATAAAACTGAGCAATTTTGTGAATTCCACATCCGACAATCGAAGACGGGCTGAGTTTTCCTGAATAGGTGCCATCTGCTCCAGGTTTTTCTTCAATCCCTGCCTGTTTATCTGCTTATCTATATAACTGACGATCCTCTCCTGAGTTACTTTTTTGCTGCCTGTACCCTGCGCCGGTAAGCGATTTATTGCCAGCCGCATCCATTCCAGGTCATCTTTAGCCTGTGCTATTTTGTCATCAAGCTTTACAGAGCCTGATGTCATCGGCTGTAATATAAGAGTGTCCAGCCCAATAACTATTGCTACCAGGCTCGCTATTACAAGAATAATGCGTTCGCGAAAATTTAATCCTGACCACCAGTTTCTCATTTATTTGACTCCCATAACCAGGCGACCTGTGGTCTTATCCGGGCTGATATTGACGTTTTCTATGTCAGCCTGATATTGGGATTCCTGTAACCGGCTTCTAAAAGATTCCATCGAATTTAAATCACTGGTTTCCAGGTTCACCGCCAGATGGGACTGTTGATATTGTATTTTCTGAGTTTCCACCGCTTTAAATTCTGCTTTTAATCGGGAATATTCGTGTAATAAATCGAGAAATCCTACCTGCCCGCTGTTACCCTGGTTATCTGCAAGCATTTTAACCAGTTGTCTTTTGGGTTGATCGGTCACCTGTATATCTGGGATATGCTGAAGTAATACTTGCTGCTGCTGGCTGATAATATCGTTATATATTTTATTCTTCTGCCAGCTGTTAATGAGACTACCAGTAACGAATACCACAGCGAGTAACAGCATGGCGACCATCGGCCATTTCCATTGCTTGAGTAGCCCCATCCACTGGTGTGAACTTTCATATTCTTTTTGCTTTAAGTTAATACAGGAAGCCGTATCGATTACCTGGCTTAACAGATTTATGGCAGCCTGCGGTTCAATCTGTAGACTGCTGGATTCTAATTCGGGTAGTGTTTCGCCAGAATACAGTATGACCCGATTGCGTGTGGAAGAATTGTTTTGCGCTAATACTGCAAGCACCTGGTTTAATACTGTCAACTGGCAGAACAGCCCGTCATGCTGTCCTGTTCGGATCAGGTAACCTTCTTCAAGCTGACAAATGGTTGCTAGTAAATCTTCGTCATTAAACCAGGGGCAAAGGTAAATTTGAGGCAGGATCAACCTGGTATTAATATGAGATTCAGATAATAACTCAACAGCTTTATCCATCAGGCTGCGGTTAATGACCGCTACAGGTACCGAGTTATCGCCTTGTTGCGATAAAATGGCAAAAAAACAGTTTTCAATATCTTCGGCAACAAACTCTTCTATGGTATAAGAAATTGCGTTTAGCTGTTGCTTATTGGCTTTAGCCGGTAGTACAGGTGATGTTAATAGAATATTTTGCTGCGGCATAAAAACGATGGTTTTGTCACACTCAGAACAAAGCGAAGCCAGCTCAGTCGATGCAGATTTACCTTCGGCTATAATTTCTTCGCTAATACTGTCCAGCTTACACCAGTCAAATTCCTGCAGCTCTTTATCATGAAATTGAATTCGGCATTGCATCAGGAAAACTCTCCCAACTTTCTGGATAAAATAGTAGTGACACCCTTTTTATCCCGATGAATCAGTGTATTTACAAATATGGTTTTTTCACCCAGAGTTACCTGACCTGAAGCCTGAAAATATTCGGTAGATACCGAAATGCCATTCGCGGGTAATTCGTGTTTCATTCTTTTTTTATAATCTTCCAGCGTCGAGAATGGGTCTTTCTCCCGTTCATTAATAAATTGATCAGAGTCTGGTGCATTTTTGAAAGATTTGTAAATTTCAGCAGGAATTGTATTTATATTCAATGTCGTGGTAACAGGTAATACAGTAATAAATGGTTTTAAAAGTTCAAATTTTTCTCTATCCATACCTTTCACGAGTAACAGTTCACTAACGTCACTCATCAACCGGTTAGCGGTTCGGTATGGTTGTTCCAGCCCGGTATAATAATCATCCTCTGCCCCGTCAGCATCGAGGGTTTCCTGGTCGCTATCGATCCAGTCCTTCAGTGCCGGTATAAAGTCGATATTAACATCCAGATTATTACATATTGCCTTAAAACGATCTTCATTTTCCTGTACTAAAACGGAATTAATATTGAACTGAGACTGCGCATCCTGTAACGAACCGGATAAAAACCCTCCGTCAATAGGTAAAGCAGGTATTCCGATCGCCCAGTTTTCATCCAGAGAATCTATTTTTGAATCTTTTTTATCTTTTAGTAAAATCAGACGGGCAAAATCTTCCAGGCCGAGACTGTACATCAAAGCCGTATCACTGTTTCGAATATGCTCAGTTTTACGAATGATTAATGTTTGTTCATGCACCAGTGAAACAGCTGTTACTGTTGCCAGGGCAACTACCATCATGGCCATTAACAAAGCTATTCCCTGCTGCTGAACCTGTTTATACGGTTGTTTGGACATATTTGTCAAAAATTCTCTCGCAAAGGCGCCGGGTACGCAAAGGGTTATTCTATAAGATTATTGACCGTACGATGAATCCCATCCTTCATCAAGGAATGGCTGAAATTCAACAGGTAACCCAAATGCAACCCTGTAAGTCGCAAGTAGGTTAGTAATTGTTTTTTATGCGCATTATTTAGTTTTACAACACATTTAAGCTCTACAATAACTTTATTTTCAATAATGAGATCGGCTCGAAAGCCTTCATTAAACCTGATCCCACCGTATTCTATTGGAATAGCTTTTTGTCGTTCTACCTTGAGCCCTTTTTGCTGTAATTGATTAGCTAATATCACCTCATAAACAGTTTCTAGTAATCCTGGCCCCAATTCCTGATGTATGTTAATTGCACTATCAATAATATATTTTCCAATTTCATTTTCGTCCATTTTGTATTTCCCTTTGCGGACCTGGCGCCTTAGCGAGAGAATCAAATAAACTATACTCATAGAACCACTTAACTTAAAATCCGGTCTACTTGCCCACAACAAATATATTTAGGCATACAGTTAAGTATTCTTGCTTTACCAGTGTAACCCATAAATTGATCTGCCGAGCCTAAATCAAACTGTCTGTTATCTCGAATACACGCTGCACCTGACCAAAATCTTTTATATTCAGGGTTAACTCGATGGCTATCGGTCTGGCAGGCTTGTCAATAGTTGCATCCAGCGGCCAACTTTCAATTTTTTCCTTATTGCCCTCGGTAATCAATTTTACGCTAAAGTCCTCAACACCCTGTAACAGGTTTTGATCCATTCTAACTTCCGTATAGGACTGATCCAGTTGAGGCCAATAACGTCGTTGTAAAACCTCATCTACTAAAATATATTCCACACGCTGTAAATTACTACGGTTCTGTTGCAGCAGGTTATTCCAGCCCTGGCGAGTAAAAGTAAACTGATTCTCTGCAATCACAAGCTGGTGTTGTTCATCACCGTATTGATCCCTGATTTTACGGTTGACGATTTGGGTAATATCTTTTCCCAGATACCCCAGTGCAAACTGGATTTCAGACAGCTTCATGTTTGCGGCATTAACCTGTTCGCCGGTACGACCTACCTGAATTAAACTACCCATTGTCATTGCGCCAATTACAGCGAAAATACTCACTGCAACCAGTACTTCAAACAGCGTAAAACCTTTAATATTATTCATAGATTAGCCATGAAACCCGTCATACTGGCCAGCACCTGTTTATCGTCATCTGCTGTAAAGACATCCACGGTTAAGCGCCGCATATCTGGATCATCGGTTTTCATGATCGTCAACTTCCATACCCATTCACGACCCGCCATCTCAACAACTCCGTGTTTATTGGACTTTCCACCCCACTCCCGATTAGCACGCACCAGAGTAATTTGGTTTAAAGCCACCCAACCCGCGATCGTTTTATCTCTGAGATAGATAGCATTCCTCGAAGACGCTGTCGTATTCTGAATGATTGCACCCATAGTTATCGCTATGATGGCCAATGCCACCATAATTTCTATTAAGGTAAATGCAGATTGAAATTTTGTCTTCATAAAAACGTTTCGACAGGGCCTTCTATGGTGATATTACCCAGCATAGTAGAATTCAATTTAACCCGTAGTGTATTTTCTCTGTCTTCTATTATCCATTCAAACACGGACATTTCACCGCTACTCAAAATAAGTATATGAGGTTCAGGTTTTTCAGATTTTTTGATACTGATTATATCGCCATCGATAATCAGTTCATCGCTGTATTTATGCTGTTTCTGCAACGACAGTAAAAACTTGTCCATGCTCGGCACCCATTCCTGTCCATCGTACTCCAGCACCATATAAGATTCTGGTTCCAGGGATAGTGCGAAATTACGATCTTCAAGAATGGCTTCCTGCATTAACAGTTGCAGGGTTTTACCCAGATTGCTAGCGTGTATTTTTAAATCACTAAGCGGGCGATGAAAGTTAGTATTGAGTAAAATAGTAGACGCAATTATAGATATCACAGATACGACCACCAGAATTTCTAATAGCGTAAATCCCCGTTTAGATCGCAATAACTTCACGTTTTTCATCGCAACAAATGTGCAAATATGGTTTGATTTAGTTCAAAGTGCCTTCACCGACTACTTGAACATTTTCAATTAACTTTCCTGATCCCAGTTACCGACATCAGCATCAGGACCTTCACCACCTTCGGTATTGTCGGCACCTAAAGAATAAATATCGAAATCTGCAGTATCCCTGCCAGGACGGTTGTAATAGTAATCAAATCCCCATGGATCTTTATTGAGTTTTTTAATATAGCCACCTGATTTCCAGTTTTTCAAGTCACCCGGGTTGGTTACTAATGCCTGTAAGCCCTGCTCAGTTGTGGGATAAGTAAAGTTATCCAGACGATATAACTCAAGTGCAGATTCCAGCACCAGAATATCATTTTTTACTTTACTAATACGTGCATCATCGGCTCTACCGGCAACTTTTGGCGCAATATAAGCCGCCAGAACGGCAATTATCGTAATAACGACGATAATCTCTAAAAGTGTAAATCCCTGTTGTCGCTTATTCATGAGTAACCTTTCTTCTCTCTAAATAGTTTTTGAATCTGTAGATTCAGTATGAATTAATTTTTTGCCAATAGTTTGAATAGCAATCATTGCCAGTGCTATCAGAACACCATATAAATGAGCATCTACCAGCACCGGCACACCGATAAGATCACTAGTGGTTATATTAACAGATGCCCCTTGCTCGAGAATAATTTTTACGCCAATAAATACTAACAGTATGGCCGACATAAAAAACTGTGCTGGCAGACTGGCAAATGCAGCCAACACATATAGACCGAATAAAACACCAGAAAATCCCACATACCAGCTGACTTCTGGATGCAACAGGTAAAATCCAGCGGAAATTCCTGAAGATAAAACAATAATTCGCCAGATCCATTGCCAGATTTTCCAGTTCACTCCTGTTAACGCAAGGCATAACAGGAAACCAGCCATGTTTAAAAAGAAATGAATCCAGTTAGCATGCACCCAATGTCCGGTTAAGATTCGCCAAAGTTGATACTCTTTAACCAGTCGAATTTCAAAACGAAAAAGCTCAGGTCCTAACAATTGAAACAGCAGCATAACCAGTATTAGACTGATAACAGGAAGCCACTTGCCAAATTGAATCGCCACTACTGAATTAAATCATTCATATCAAATATAGGTAGTAAAATCGCGAGTACAATAATCAGCACCACCACACCCATCACTAAAATCATGGCAGGTTCAAAAATACCTAAAAATAATGCTGTCACGCCTTCAAATTCACTTTCTTCTGCTTTCGCGGAACGTTCCAGCATTTCACCAAGCTTTCCACTCGATTCACCGTTCGACACTAACTGCAAAACCAGAGGGCTGAAATAGCCGGTTCGAGTCAAAGATTCCGAGATACTGCCGCCTTCTCTGACATTTTCAGCTGCTTTTATAACGGATTGCTGAATCAAACTATTGGTAACCACTTCGGTTGAAATATGCATGGCATCCAGCGCTGGCACACCACTGGACACAAGAATGCTCATGGTTCTGGTAAATCGTGAAGTATTGGATAATTTCACCAGGTAGCTGATCATTGGCAATTTGAGCAACAGAGAATCACGTAAAACCCGAAACCAGCTTAACTTTAAAAGCTGGCCGAACAGGAAAGTTAAGATAAATAACGAAATAATCAACTGCAAACCATAGGCTTTAAAAAAGTCAGAAATGATAATAAGCCACTGCGTTAATATCGGTAACTCCTGATCAAACCCTTCAAATACCTGGATAATTTGCGGCACCACAAAGGTCAGTAAACCGGACACTAATAACAGTGAAACAACTGTCAGTAAAATGGGGTAGATTAACGCCAGCTTGGTTTTTTGTTGCAGGCTTTGTCTTGACTCCATGAAATCAGCTAACCTTTCCATTACAACATCAAGCAGTCCGGATTGCTCTCCGGCATGCACCGATGCACAATACATCGGATCAAATACGCGGGGGAATTCTCTTAACGCTTCGGATAGCGCATAGCCTTCCAGAACCCGGGCGCGTACAGACAACAAAACTTTTTTAGCCTGGTTTTTATTGGTTTGCTGGGAAACGGCAAACACCGCCGATTCGACCGGTTGGCCGGCACTGATCAGGGTAGATAACTGGCGGGTTATCAGTGATATGACTGCAACACTGATTTTATCCCTGCGAATTTTGCCGCCCTTTTTATTCTCCTGCTGATTACTTAGCTGATCAACTTCGATGGGCGACAGGCCGATACCGCGCAATTGCTGTCGAGCCTGTTTAGCCGTATCAGCTTCAATCAGTCCTTTTTTACGTGCGCCTTTCTGATCAAACGCCAGATATTCAAAAGCTGCCAAAATCAGAACCTTTCAGGCTGCAATGATTGCGAAATGCAACACGGATACTGGCGCAAAATCATCATATTTCTTTGGTAATACGAAAAACTTCATCCAGAGAAGTTATTCCCTGTTTCACTTTTTGTAAGCCATCGTCAATAATACCCGGCGATTGTGTCCGGCAATACAATTCGATTTTTTGCTGGCTTTTCTGATCATGAATCATTGTTGTAAGCTTTGAATCGATTTCTATTAATTCATATATTCCAGAGCGCCCTTTAAAACCCAGATTCAGGCAACTTGAGCATCCTACCGGTTTAAATACAGTATCTTCTTCACTCAAACCGTATTTTTCACGTTCTGCAGCAGTCAGCTCATGAGGTTCTTTGCAATCCGGGCAAAGGTTTCGAACAAGGCGTTGAGATATCACGCCCAGTAACGTTGATGATAACAAAAAGGGCTCTACCCCCATATCCTGCAAACGGGTAATAGCACCTACCGCAGAGTTGGTATGCAATGTAGACAGCACCAGGTGTCCAGTCAAACTGGCCTGTACGGCAATCTGTGCTGTTTCGCCGTCACGAATTTCACCGACCATCACGACATCCGGATCCTGTCTCAGTATAGCTCTCAATCCTTTCGCAAAAGTCATATTCACTTTATTGTTTACCGGTGTTTGACCGATACCATCAAGGTCGTATTCTATCGGGTCTTCGACCGTTAAAATATTCCGTTTACTATCATTCAGAGCACTCAAAACACCATACAGCGTAGTCGTTTTACCTGAGCCTGTCGGCCCGGTTACCAGAATAATGCCATGCGGTTTACGAATCATTTTGCGCAGTCGTTTTTCATCGTCCCCATCCATACCCAGATGGTCCAGGTCCAGCCTTCCGGCCTGTTTATCAAGTAACCGCATGACCACTCTTTCACCGTGTCCGGAAGGTAAAGTAGAAACACGAATATCAACCGGTCGACCGGCAATGCGTAATGCGATGCGCCCATCCTGTGGCAGGCGTTTTTCGGCAATATCAAGTTTCGCCATGACTTTTATTCGAGAAACCAGTAAACCTGCAATCTGACGTGGAGGTTCAATCATGTCGCGTAAAACACCATCGATTCTAAACCGTATCGACAGCCGGGTTTCAAAGGGTTCTACATGGATATCGGAAGCATTTTCTTTAATTGCTTCGGTGATCAGAGCATTAATTAGTCGAATGATTGGCGCATCGTCGTCGCTTTCCAGTAAATCTTCCGGTTCCGCCAGTTCTTTAGCAACATCCTGCAGGTCAAGCTCTCCGCCTATTTTTTCAGCATCCAGAAAAGCCCCATCATTATTACTTTCAAATTTCTGACCGAGCAATCTATTGAATTCGAGGTCTTCAACCAGCACCAGCTCATTCACCAGACCGGTTACTCTTTGTGCCTCCATGATCGCCGACAATGGAGTGCCCTGACGCACTAATAACTGATCAGTGTTCTGTTGCGGGGAGTGGTAATTAATTACACCGAATTTTTTACAGAAGGCATAAGGTAGCCGTTTATTTTCTAACATGAATATATGGGCTTTCGGTTAAACATAACAATATCTAGCGGTATTCATCCAGACTCTTCAATACCGGCACAGCCGAATCCAGTGTTTCCATTTTCTTTAACTGTTCATCACGAAAAAAGTTGTATTTGGAATGACTAAGCACCCTGGCTTTTTCGGGATCTTTAATGATACTCGCGCGGATAAATACCAATAAATTTCGTTTTCTTTTAGACACTGATTGGGAACGAAATAAAGCACCGATTACCGGAATATCCCCCAGTAAAGGCACTTTCTGCGAGGTATCGATCAACTCTTCATCAATAAGCCCGCCCAGCACCAGAAGTTCGCCATCCTGTAGTTGTACAGACGTTTTAAGCGAACGTTTATTAGTCACCAGGTCAACCGCACCGGTACTACTTCCACTGATATTAGAGACTTCCTGAGTTATCCCCATAGTAATGGTATTGCCTTCATTAATTTGCGGTTTAACAATCAGGCTGATACCTATATCCTGACGCTCAATGGTTCTGAAAGGGTTTGTGGCTCCAGTCGTTCCACCTGTTGATGAAAACTCACCCGTCACAAATGGCACGTTTTGACCAACGATAATCTCAGCTTCCTGGTTATCCAGAGTAACAATTGAGGGGGTAGACAGTAAGTTGGAATCTGAATCGCCTGACAGGGCTCGAATCAGCGCAACAAAATTAACACTGGAATGATCGGTACGTCCAAATCCCAGCGTTAAACCATCAGATATCGCAGAAGCCGCACCACCGGCAAGGCTGGTAATAGGTGTACCAGAACCCGCAAAATTAGTTACCGCAATCGGGTTATCTTTTGGAGAACCATCTACAACCCATTGCACGCCTAATTCATTCGATGTATTAACTGACACTTCAGCAATAATGGCTTCAATATGTACCTGGGCACGTGGTATGTCGAGTTGTTGAATAACCGTGCGTAAAGATCTAAAAATAGACATAGGCGCGGTAATAACAAGTGCATTGGAGACAGCATCAGCCTGAATATTTAATGTTGTATTATCCGAACCTTTGGCGGCACCTGAATTATTAGCCTGGGCTTTCAACACATCTTTACCCACATTTCCAAGAATCTGGGCTAAATTTTCAGACTCTGCATAACGTAAATAAACCACATGAACATTTCCATCTGATTCAACCGGACGATCCAGTTCGGCAATTATGGCCCGGAACTTTAAACGTTCATTTCTAGCCCCGCTCAACAGGATACTATTAGTTCTCTCATCTGCACTAAATTTAACATCGGCGGAAGCTGCTTTTTTAGAACCCGCAGTATTCGCACTCAGGGTCGTTAATAAACGCACAACTTCCGAAGCAAAGGCATGCTCCAGTTTAACAAATTCAATTTCTGATTCTGTTTTTTTATCAATCTGACTAAGGATTTGAGTAATGCGCTGAATATTTGAAGCCCTGTCCGAAATAATCAACACATTAGTTTCCGCATAAGCTGCCAGGTGTCCCTGTTGGGCAACCAGAGGCCGCAAAATCGGCACCAGTTGCGTAGCATTTACATTATTAATGACCACAACTTTAGTCACCAGTTGATCGCCATCTGAACGGGACACTGAATTTACCACTGGCGCTGAATCCTGTTTAGCGGCAGCATCAGGAATTATTTTTATGGCATTTTTGGTCGGAACTGTTGCAAAGCCATGTACCTGAAGGATCGACAGGAAAACATTATAAACTTCATCTTCATTCAATGGTTTGGATGAAACCACCGTTACTTTACCTTTAACACGGGGGTCGATTATGAAGTTTTTACCGGTAATCTGAGACACACTATTGATCACTGCGGTCAGATCGGCATCACTGAAATTCAACGTAACTTCTTCAGCTGATACCATATCGCTAAATATCAGCATGAGTACAAAAACAAGTTTATGAATAGAACCCGTTGGTTTAAATGTTGACAAAGTAATCAAGTAAATCGTCCTGCTATTGTAAATTAAAATCCAGAGTCTCCCGGTTTCCATTTCGGATTACCGTTAGAGAAACATTGTCGGCCGTGGTCAAAGACTTCAAAGCATCCAGTGCCTGAAATGGTTTATCAAGACCGATACCATTTACGGCGACGAACACGTCATCACTTTGCAAGTTTAGCTTTCTCAATAAGCGTTCGCCGCGCAATGCTTTCAGCTTATAACCAATATTTTTACCATTCTCTGAGACTGGAATGGCCTGAAAACGTTTAGCAAGCGCCAGAGGGTTATCTGCATATCGTCGTTTATAACTTTTTAAAACCTGAGTCGAAGCAATATTAGATTGGGTTGAACTTCTAGATTGCGATGCATCATTAGCTGTATTCAAGTTAGCTTTCGGTTTTTCCATGACCAACTTCTCAAGCTTACCCAGGCGCGATATTAAAATATTATTCTCATTGATTTGATTGATATATATTTTATTATCAATTTCATCACCGAGCCTGTAAAAATTTGTTTTATTATTACCTTTTTCCAGGATTACCGATGCCAGGCTTTCATCTTCTGAATAATAAATGCCCCTGAGTTTATAGTTCAGAGAGCTTTCCGGTGCATCCTGAACCTGAACCGGTGCAGTCACTTTCGACTGCTTTTCAGCCTGGCCAAATAAATAGTTGCTGGCAATCTGGTTCGTTTTCTGACTTGTTGAAAGACTCTTTTCAACCGTTTTATTATCGATTGATTGCTCAAACCATGAAGTATCAGACTCTGCTGGTAACGGCACAACCTGCCAGATTACTGAAGATAACTGAAATGCCAGAAAAACCGTCAGCAAAAGCGTGATTGCAAAAATCAGGCGATTATCTGTAAGTATTTTAAAGTATGAATCCAGATGCAAACTCTATTCCTGCCATCGAATGATTTAGCTCAAAAATTTATCCGCAGTGATTGTACAGTTACCGGCATTCTTATTGCAAAGGTTCTACCAACAAAATCAACGAAAAACTGATTTCAATCTTAAAAATGAGTTTTATATAAATAAATCAGGTTTACTGCTGTTAGCTTAGAGTCCACTTTATCCAAAGGTTTCATTTTATGGTAAATATTTAATTTTTAATTTAACTATCAAGCTATATAATAAATCCCTTATATACTTAAGACTTCAAACAGGTAATTACAATGGCAGAACAAAAACCGGGCGAAAAAAAGGCAGTTACTAAAAAATCAGTAGCAAAAACTGCCGCGATCAAAAAAGCGCCCGTAAAAAAAGCGGCTGCTAAAAAATCTCCTGTCAAGAAACGGATTAGTGCAAAATCGCCACCAGCATCAACCATTAATGGTAAGGCGTTGAATAAAAGCATTGAGGATAGCAATACCCAGAATAAGGAAACCCTGGCTACTATTCAGTCCATCGTCGAAGAAATGCGTAAAGAACACGATAACCGTGACCAGCAAATGCACTCACTGGTAAAGGAAATACGCAAAGGATTTTCCAGTCATTCTGATATCTATAAAGCACAGGATTCAGAGCGTGATAAGGAAATGGCCAAACTTTATGAAACCCTACAAGGTGCTTTTCATAACGTGAAAAAAACTAACAGTAAGAATGAAGACCGCAGCCTGATAATTCTTAAATCATTGACTGACTCGATCATGAAGGATCATGAACAAACTCTCAAAGAAGTGCATGAGCAGGAAAAACTGCAGGATAAAAAGTTCCAGCAATTGACTAAAGTGGAAGAACGTAGAGATGGAAGAAACCGCTGGATAGCCATACCCGGCATGATCATTGCGGTAATCGCCATCATTTACATGTTCTATGTTGTTTCAATTATGGAAGGCGCTATGACCAGTATGTCAAAAGACATGGGGGAAATGCAGATAGCAGTCGGCAATATGTCCCATAAAATGGATGGTATGAGTGGAGATACTCACTCTATGAATGGCAGCATGCAACAGTTGAATAGCAGCGTTGAAAAGATGAGTCAGGACACCAACTCGATGAATTCAAATATGCAAAAATTGAGTGAAGACACCGAAGCGATGACCAGTAGTTTGACCCATTTAAATAACAATGTAGGCGTTATGAGCCAGGATTTAAATATCATGACCAACAATGTCGCACCGACCATGAAAGGCATGAGGGACATGATGCCCTGGTCACCTTAGGGCTGCCTTATAAATTAATTCACCTTTATGACTTTCCACTCACTCATTATGATTGCGTTGTTCGTCGGTTAATATAGTTAGACCAGCAAAACCAGGCTGATAATACCGGATAGAAAATGCAGACTGAATAGAGCGCGGAAAATTAATTTTTGCGTGATGGATAGCGGTTATTACTGTGGAATAACATGCCAAAGTTCCAGGATTTAAGAATGGTTTTATTTTCCAGTGCAAACGTTTGCACAGAAAGATCAGGCAATGTCAGGATCATGCAGCTGTGATTGAATTCGGTACTTCCCGGATTGATCACCAGCACATTACCCAGTAACTCGGTATACACCTGGTGGCTATGCCCGACAATTAATACATCGTAGTCAAACCCGGCCAGTTTTTTTTGCCAGAGATCTTTTTGTTGCTGAATTAACTCGCCATACTGGTCCAGCAACTTGATTCCACCATGTTGCGCAGAAGGTGGATTCGCATGCACGATAAACAGCTTTTTATTTTCAATGCTGAGTTCGATTGTTTCAGGCAAAGCCCGTAAATACTGAGCTTGTGGAGAATCCGCTTTGTCACCAGCCGATTCAATATATTGCTGATCATGATTACCGATGATAGTTTTACAGTGATGGCGCTCAAGTAACTCAATCGTTTCGTCGAGCGTATCGAAATAGCCCGCAACATCACCGGCACAGATAATATCGGACACTTTTTCCCGCTCAAAAATATCCAGCGCCTGTTGAAGCGGAACCGGACTGGCGTGCACATCACTGATGAGTCCAATTTTAGTAACCATTTCTAATCCGTTGACTTCTGATCAAACCGCATCCGGCTGATTTTCTGGTTGGGCCCGGGCAAAAGCATCCAGCGTTAAACAATGCTTCTCAATACCACTTATTAAAGGGTACTGCGACATATCAACTTCAAATCGTCTGGCATTGTAAACCTGTGGAATAAGTAAAATATCAGCCATACCCGGTTTTCTGGAAAAACAGAACTGACCATCCGTAAAGTGTTCTATGTGATCTTCAAAAGCCTGAAAACCCTGTTCGATCCAGTGTCGATACCAGTCTGCCTGCCCTTCTTCCGAAGCGTTAAATTTATCACCCAGATATTTTAGAATACGTAGATTATTCAGCGGGTGAATATCGCAGGCAATAATATTTGACAGCGCCCTTACCTGTGCCCGTTCAATCCTGTTAACGGGTAAAATAGGATTTTCAGAATGTAACTCTTCAAGATACTCCAGAATAGCCATCGACTGGAAAAACAGGTTCCCGTTATGCTCCAGCACCGGCACCATGCTTTGCGGATTTATTTGTTTATAAGACTCCAGCTCTTCTTCCCGGGTAAACAAATTGACAGCAACCTGTTGATGCTCTATGCCTTTCAGGTTAAGCGCAATTCGTACACGATATGCGGCCGATGAACGATAATAAGTGTACAGTTTCATGGTCAAACCCTGATATATTTGAAAAATCTATAATGGCTCTGTATGAGAATCATGTTATATCGTCATTCCCGCATGCTTTAAGCGGGAGTAGTGGTGCATGGACGCACCGTTAACGGATCTAAGGATGAAATCCATTAATAACGAAGTTAAAACTTTAAAAAGTGCCATATTTGTAATGGATTCCGGCTAAAAACATGCCGGAATGACGGTAGTTATGGTATTTAGAAGTTTTACATGATTTTCATACAGAGCCATAAAATCTATTATAGCGAGTTCACAGGTAAATCCACTCACTTTGTTAAATCAGACCGAGATACGCAGAGTGGTAGCCCTTTACCAGCTATTGACGTAGCTAGCGAACCCCAACATTTTCCTGAAATCAAGTAGCAGTAGTGTGTTAAAAAATGTCTAATACATTTAATAAAGAAATTAGAACAGGATCAGGTGAACCTAATCTACTTATATTTAGCTGTTACTAACCATGCGTAAACTTACCGTTGGATTACTAATTTTCATTTCAGGCTGGAGCCTTTCCTGGATAACCAACAATTATTTTAACAAAGATCCACTACCTGTTAAGCAGCCGGTTATCACCAATTCATCGAAATCCGTTAATTCTATGCAGTCAGCAACAGGGATCACTTCAACGGTACCGGCTAATGAGGAAAATATAGATAGCCTGTTGCAGCGCAATGAATTTGAAGCGGCAGTAGGACGTTATGAATCATTTCAGGATCAGCTGGACGATATGGGAGCTGCAGATGCCAGGACGAAAATTCTAACTCACGCCCGCCTGCTTGTTACACAGTCGAGGCTTAGCCTGGCTGAGCTGCTGTTACAGCGTTTTCTGGTTGCTGCCATGCGGGATGTAGAGGCGCGCATCCTGTTAGCTGAAGTTTATGTTGGCGAACAAAACTTTGATGTAGCGATTGATCAGATGTATGAAGCCAGGGCCTATGCTTATCGTCCACTTATACTGCAGCAAATAACCAGTCGTATTCAAGCTATGGTGGCAAAACGGGCTTCTTCACTAAAAAGCAACAACGATCAATACGCATTACTTGCCCTGTACCAGCATCTCACACAACTGGAACCAGATCATGCACCCTGGTTCATCGGCCTTGCCACCACTCAGCTGGCACTTGAAGACAAAGAGGCAGCCCGCCGTTCATTACTGCTAATAACGAATGATCCTGATGTAGGCGCACAGGCACAAAATATGCTCGAGGAGATAACGATTGCGCAAACCAGGGTGCCTGAAACACAGCCACAGGTTTCTACTACAGAGTCAATCGGCATTCCGTTACATCGCAAAGGTAACCATTTTATTGTTGATGCAAGTCTGCCCCATAATCGGGACATACGCCTGCTCATCGATACAGGTGCATCTTTAACCATGCTCACACCCGATATTTTTGTACAACCTGGCATTCAATATAAAAATACAGGCCAGACCAAAATCTTTAATACAGCAAACGGTGCGGTTCGGGCGCCAGTTTATATACTTGACTCCCTGACTGTGGGTGACTGGCAAATCAGTCAACTCGAAGTCGGTGTGCTGGCTATGAGTGGTGACGTAAATATTGATGGTTTGCTAGGAATGAATTTTCTGCAACACTTCCAGTTTTTCATCGACCAGAACGAAGCCCTGCTGCGTCTCTCTGCTAATTAGTGCCTGAATAGAAAGCGGTTCGTAAAGAGACTTTTCTGGGTGAGTGATTTTTTAACTTCACCATGTACTGTATGAAGGAATAAAATTATAAAATAGACACCCATAAAAAAAGGCCCTACATTACTGTAGAGCCTTTATTTAACTTACAAATAAGTGGCGTCCCCAAGGGGATTCGAACCCCTGTTACCGCCGTGAAAGGGC
>CALCSG010000230.1 GCA_937894085.1 uncultured Gammaproteobacteria bacterium
GACAGTATTTTCCACAATGCTTTTAGCTAAAATAGTTTTCACACACTCTGTCCATATAGAAGAGATAGGAATTATCACCTGCAATTGAACGCTCCTGGCTCTTTCTGCCTATTTCACGACACTACTCCAGGGTCAACAATTAAGAAATAGCCACTGCTAGCGATTGATAATCCAATCCACAAAGACCAATGCGTCGATTACAAAATAAGATTTTTCAGAACGGTTGGCTTATTCGGTGAAATTTCAGCTTCCAGTACCAGGAAAAGTTCAGCAGTGGTAAGTGCATCGTATAGTGCATTATGAGCCTTGTAATTTGGCAGATTAAAATCATTGCGCAGGTTAAACAGGCGCAATCGATTAGGTTCCACCGAATGGTTTCGATGACTCAATACGCGCTGAGCTAATGTCAGTGTATCGATCATAGGTATCAGAAAAGGTGATCCATAAAATTTCTGACACGCCGAATTTAAAAAACCCTGTTCTATCCTGTTAAAATGTACCAGCATCACTTTGCCCGCCAGCAGTCGTAGAATCTCAGGTAAAGCCTGTTGCAGGGGTATGCCTTCACGGGCCTGGTCATCCGTTATATGATGTATCACCGCTGATGACTCTGGAATAAAGCCTGCTGTTTGAACCAGCTGGTGCCTGGCACTGCCTAACCGAATCAAACCATGCCGGATATTAACTTTTCCATAACTTAAAATTTGATCAGTGGTTGAGTCAAGTCCTGTGGTTTCAAAATCCAGTGAAACAACTTCTGACATATCCCATGGTAATTTAGGATTGGGAAAAGGCACTGAATAGTATTTCCTCATAACCTCATGGCGAGCTTTTTTAAGTAATTTTTTTCTTATTTGATCACTGGATGAAAAATAATTAAACATAAGAAATTCTCGCCGCCCCGGTGATCATTACGCCAGCTTATAACGACTTCGCAGATAGTCCTGAGCATCCTTTATGATTTCGAAAGCATCTTTCAGGTGCTTTCTCTCGAGTGATGACAGCTTATCCGGCGGCAGGTAATTATCTGCCGGTACATTTTTTCTAATTTGTTCTGCCTGATGCTTAATCCTCAGATTAGCAATGAATTCAAGTGCGTCCTGCAGGCTTTCAGACATACCTTTACTCATTGATCTGGTTCTACACAGAGCCTTTAAGCGCTCGGTTGTATTGATCCGGCTAATACCTTCGGAAAGTGCCAGTACACGAGCGATATCCGTAATTGGCACTATGCCACGATGCTTAATATCAAAGGTATTATCATTCTCACCATCATGAATGAGCACGAAGGTTCTGAAAAACCCGACAGGGGGTATATGCTTCAACGCGTTACTCACCATATGAGCAATAAACAGACTGTTCTTAAAGGTTAATCTCAATATTTTTTGCTGTAATTTTTTATGCAGTGAAAAGTCCCCATGCACTGCGCGCAGATCAAAGAAAATACTGGATAACATTAACGCCATGGGTTCCGGTTTTTGTACCCAGTTCTTGAAATAAAGCTCCCAGGCTGACAGAGGCTGGCACCATTTTTCATTCATCGCCATCGCATCACCGGGGCAAAAAATAAAACCACAGGCATCCAGTCCTGTACAGACCTGTTTTGCCAGTTCATGAAAATAAGACATCTGTTCCGCAGTCACACTATCATCAATAATCAGTGCATTATCCTGATCAGAATGTGAACTTTGTTCATGACGAGCCTGTGAGCCGCCAGATACCCAGACAAAAGGCACAGGCTCTGGCCCAATATCAGCCTGCACCAGCTCTATCAGACGTATCGTTAATACATCGGTTATACAGGAAATTGTTTCGCCAATATGACGCGCAGAAATATTGGAATTTGCCAGTAACAGCTGTAATTCAGGCAGCCGCTGAAGAATTTTCTGCATTTCCTTCAGCGATTTTGATTTACGAATTTGTGAGGTCATGAACGCAGGGTTAGCACTGCTATGACGCGTTAAATCAGTTGCCGTCAGCATGCCCACAATTTTATCATTATCCACCACCGGAAGGTGGTTGATTTTCTTTCTGGTCATGGTCATCAACGCATGTAGAACCAGCTCATTACTACGCATCGTTATAGGGTCTTTTGTCATAATTACGCCCACTAAGGTCGATACATCCAGTGCTTCGGCTACACAGCGACGACGTAAATCTCGATCCGTTAATATTCCTTTTAACAGGCCGTTTTCGGTCAATAAAATCGACGACACATTATGTTCAGACATCATAACGGCTGCCTGCTGTATGCTGGCAGGACACTCCAGAGTTACCGGAGCCTTTTTAATTAACTCGCCAATTTCAATGGTCATGCTGGCGATGCCAACATCGACTTTATGGTTGCCATATTTGGCAGCTTTTTGCAGCCTGCGGGTTAAATCAGCTTCAAAATGGTGATTAAAATCTTCAGAGTTTTCACAAAGGTTTTTAAGTTCATTGCAGGGTAACTGATACAACAGACTGTCTTCCAATGTCATATGACAGCTTGCTTCATTGACTTCTATCAGCTGACACTCTGAAGAATAGATATCACCTTCTGCCAACTTGCCCAGCAAATCGTTTTGAGCATCTCTCAACTCAATTGCACCAGTACGGATAATATATAAATTCTGTCCTTTGCTATCTTCAGGTGGAAAACATTGACCACGACGAATATAACGCACTGACAGTTTTGCCGGAAGCTGGTTTAACAACTCAGCAGGTAACAGATCAAAAGGATGCTGCAGGGCGAGAAAATCGCGAATTTCAACCAGCTCAATTTCCATGATGTTTCCTGAGTGTCTCTAATGTAATTAATTAAGCGCTATAGCAGGACTAAATTCACTGAAATACGTACTGCCTTTTCTTTTGATGACCACACGAAGTTTTGTGGCTGTTTTGAATTGGGTTAATGCAGCACGAATATCTGTTTTTCTTTCCCAGTATTGCGGATTAGCTGCTTTCTCTAAACCATAGATTATTTCTTTTCCATCGTTGTATACCAGCGAAATAGCCACCGTATCAACGGGAAAGCTGGTGTTACTTCTGGTGATACCGTTTTCATCGGTAATATTTACCTGCATATCACCTGATTGCAAAATACAGTCACCGCTAAACATCGCACATTCTGCGTTAACCGATAATGCAAATAACCCGGAGACATTCGCTTTCGATTCAATATATAGATCAGATATCACATAGCCTCCAATCAATAGAAAAGGGGCAAGTATTATGGCTATTTTTTTATCTTTATTCATGATTTTATTTTACGACATTTGACTCAATTATGCTGATACTCATAAAACATTTAATTCTGACTTAAAAGAAAAAAGGCCCCATGAGAGAGGCCTTTAAACTTTATTTACTAGCTTTTACCATAACCACTTAATGGGCATGTGCAGCACCGGCAGGACCAGGAGAACGGAAGTTTTCTACCATTTCCTGAATTTCTACTGGAGCAGGTCCAGTAAATATGCCAACGATATATGCAGTGGTAAAGTTAACAATCGCCCCTACGATACCAAAGGCATTCGGTGAAATACCGAGGAACCAGTCAGGCTCCATGCCACCCATGAACGAGGTTCCTGGTATAAACATGATGCCTTTATGCTGGAATACATACAGCATGGTAACACCGATACCTGAACACATACCTACAATAGCTGCAGTACCACTGATCTTCTTGGAAAAAATACCCATCATTAGAGCCGGGAAAATGGATGATGCAGCAAGGCCAAAAGCCAGTGCCACGGTCCCGGCCGCAAATCCGGGCGGGTTCAGCCCCAGGTAGCCAGCCACCAGTATGGATAGAGTCATAATGATTCGACTCGCCCGCAACTCGCTCTTCTCCGACAGGTCAGGGGTAAGTACTCCTTTCATCAGATCATGCGATATCGATGAGGATATTGCTAATAATAATCCGGCAGCAGTAGACAGTGCAGCAGCCAGACCACCCGCAGCAACCAGTGCTATAACCCAGTTTGGCAAATTAGCGATTGCAGGGTTAGCCAGCACCATGATGTCACGGTCAACTTTGACCATTTCATTAGTCTTCTCGTCAGAAGTGTACTGGATCTTGCCATCATTATTTTTATCTTCAAATACTAGCAGGCCAGTTTTCTCCCAGTCTTTAAACCACTGAGGGCGCTGCTCGTAAACGAGGTTCTCACCAGGAGCAGGTTCGATAGTATTCATCAGATTATATCGAGCCATCGCACCAACAGCAGGAGCAACCGTGTACAGCAGAGCTATGAAAACCAGAGCGTAACCGGCAGAAGCACGTGCTGCTTTCACTGAAGGAACTGTAAAGAAGCGCATGATAACGTGAGGTAACCCAGCAGTACCAACCATCAGTGACAGAGTGTAGGCAAACATATTGATGTTATTACCCAACACAGAAGTTGTGTACTCTTTAAAGCCGAGATCAGTTACTACCAGGTCAAGCTTATCCAGGAAGTACATGCCACTACCATCAGCCATTGTGCTACCCAAACCTAATTGTGGAATTGGGTTGCCAGTCAGCTGTAAAGAAATAAATACAGCAGGAACAGTGTAGGCAAAAATCAGTACACAATATTGCGCGATCTGAGTGTAGGTAATACCCTTCATACCGCCTAATACTGCATAAACCCACACAACACCCATACCGATACCAAGACCTAAGCCATAGTCAACCTCAAGGAAGCGTGAGAAAGCCACACCGACACCTTTCATTTGACCAATTACATAAGTCAATGATGCGATAATAAGGCAGGCAACAGCAACAATACGCGCAGTTTTCGAATAGTATCTATCACCTATAAACTCCGGCACGGTAAATTTACCGTGTTTGCGCAGATAAGGTGCCAGTAACATGGCAAGCAATACATAACCACCAGTCCAGCCCATCAGAAATACAGAGCCACCATATCCAAGGAAGGCTATTAAACCCGCCATGGAGATGAAAGATGCTGCACTCATCCAGTCTGCACCAATAGCCATACCGTTAGCCACCGGACCAACGCCGCCGCCAGCGGCATAAAATTCGCTGGTAGTTCCAGCACGAGCCCACCATGCAATACCGAAGTAAAGCGCAAATGAACCAAAAACTACAATATAAGTAAGTGTTTTTAAATCTAATTCCATTACAGTTGCCCCTTATTCGTCAACGTGAAATTCTTCGTCCAGTTTATTCATTGCGTGAGCATAATAAAAAACCAGAGCGACAAATACATAGATAGAACCTTGCTGAGCAAACCAGAACCCCAGTTTGTAACCACCCAGCCTTATGGTATTAAGCGGTTCGACAAGAAGCAGGCCAAAGCCATAGGAGACAACAAACCAGATTACCAGGCATGTTGCTATAAGTCGCAAATTTCTTTGCCAATATGTTAATTTTTTTGTAGTCAAAGCACCCTCCTTTAGGATTATTATTTGTAGTAGGAGCTTAATATCCCGTTTACAATAAGTCTACACATGTTTAACTTAGTTTAATTCGTCTTTGTATTGAAATCCCAATGCTGTCTATTAGTTTTTCTTTGTGGCAATTTTTATTTAGATCATAATAGTAGCGACATTAATACTAAAAATGGCCAGATCTATTACCTTTTCAAGTTTATCAACATTTTTTTAACTTTTAAAAATACCTGATTGTGTGTAAATATAGCGCTTTAACAATAAGACAAATTAATAGATGCATTTACTTGGCTAATAACAAGCGTTACTATTTTGATAAAACAGATGACGAGTCGATGGTCAGAGTGACTGGTTACTCTAACCCGGATAAGTAATGAATTATCAGGGCTTAAACAGAAACTAGTGTCCACTCGCATAAAATCAGAGACAACCAATCACTATGCCAAAATCTAAAATTATCTATACTTTAACCGATGAAGCCCCGATGCTAGCAACAGGTTCACTGCTTCCTGTGATCCGCGCGTTTACCTCGACAGCAGGTATAGATATTGAAGAAATGGATATTTCTTTAGCCACAAGAATACTGGCTGAGTTTCCTGATTTCCTGCAGGAGAATCAAAAAGTACCTGATTATCTGGCAGAATTAAGCGTGCTCACCCAGCTAGCAGATACAAACATCATTAAACTGCCAAATATAAGTGCCTCAATCCCCCAGCTAAATGCAGCCATTAGCGAGCTACAAAAAGGTGGTTTCCAGGTACCGGATTACCCTGAATCACCCGCTTCAGATGAGCAAAAAGCTGTCAGAGAGCGTTACTCAAAAGTTCTGGGTAGCGCAGTAAATCCAATATTGCGTGAAGGTAACTCCGATAGAAGAGCACCTGCGGCAGTAAAACGCTATGCACGTAAAAATCCACATTCTATGGAGAAGTGGAGCCCTGCTTCAAGAACCCATGTTTCTCATATGAGGAGTGGTGATTTTTACTCCAGCGAAAAATGCCTGACCATGCAAAAAGCCTGTGATGTCCGGATGGAGCTACTGACTGATGAAGGTAAAATTATCGTACTGAAGGAAAAAACATCGCTGTTACAGGGAGAAATAATAGATAGCATGTTCATGAGTGTTAAAGCATTGCATCAATTTTTTGAAGATGAGTTGAATGATGCGCGGGAAACCGGGGTGATGTTTTCACTGCATATTAAAGCCACCATGATGAAAATATCTCACCCTATTGTTTTTGGGCATGCGGTTAAGGTTTTCTACAAAGATTTATTTAAGAAATATGGAGACCTTTTTGATGAGCTTGGGGTTAACCCCAATAACGGCATCAGTAGTGTTTATCAAAAAATAGCAAGTCTGCCAAACTCTTTTCGTGAAGAAATCGAACATGACATTCACTCCTGCTATCAGTCTCGCCCGGTGTTAGCCATGGTAGATTCTGTTAAAGGAATTTCAAATTTACATGCTCCCAATGATGTCATTGTCGATGCCTCCATGCCTGCGATGATACGAAATGGCGGCAAGATGTGGGGTCCTGATGGAAAATTAAAAGACACCAAAGCAGTGATGCCGGAAAGTACTTATGCCCGCATTTATCAGGAAATGATTAACTTCTGTAAAACAAATGGTGCCTTTGATCCTACCACTATGGGAACTGTACCGAATGTTGGTTTGATGGCACAAAAAGCAGAAGAATATGGCTCTCACGATAAGACATTTGAAATACCCGCTTCCGGTATAGCACGCATTGTTGATGATAAGGGCAAAATTCTGATTGAACAAAATGTGGAAGTCGGTGATATCTGGCGCATGTGTCAGACTAAAGATGCCCCGGTACAGGACTGGGTCAAACTTGCAGTAACACGCGCTCGCCAGTCTAAAACTCCTGCAATTTTCTGGCTGGATGAATATCGTCCTCATGATGCCGAATTAATCAGCAAAGTGAGGCAGTATCTACAGGAATATGATCTGAATGATTTACATATCGAAATCATGTCACCGTTGCGAGCAATGCGCTATACACTGGAACGAATCATCCGCGGTAAAGACACCATTTCAGTAACCGGAAATATTCTGCGTGATTACCTGACGGATTTATTTCCTATAATGGAACTGGGTACCAGTGCAAAAATGCTGTCAATCGTTCCGTTAATGGCAGGTGGCGGGCTGTTTGAAACCGGAGCCGGCGGCTCTGCACCCAATCTTGTGCGCCAACTGATTGAAGAAAATCATTTACGATGGGATTCTCTGGGAGAGTTTCTGGCACTGGTCGTCTCGCTGGAAGATATAAGTATCAAAACCGGAAATAATAAGGCCAGAATCATGGCAAAGGCATTTGATGATGCCATTGGACAATTACTGGACAATAATAAATCTCCGATGCGTAGAACTGGAGAACTGGACAACAGGGGCAGCCATTTTTACCTTGCTTTATACTGCGCGCAGGCCCTGGCAGAACAGTCTGAAGATAAAGAACTAAAAGCCAGGTTCGCACCACTGGCAAAGTTACTGACTGAACAGGAACAAAAAATTATTGAAGAGATGACTGCTATACAGGGTCATGAAGTTGATATTGGAGGATACTATTTTCCTGACAAATTGAAATTAGCTTCCGTTATGCAGCCAAGCATCACATTTAATGCTGCATTAAATACACTTTCTAATTAACTGATTAGATAACTCAGGTAATCACCCTGAAAGAATTACGAATGCCATATAAACCTAACAAAAAGCCTGCAGGCCTGGTAAAAGATATCATTTTATTGATTACACATAATCAGAACAACCTGTAGAGAAGGGTTAAATATGTAACTTTTTTGTTAATAACTTATATTTACAACTTAATAGACCGAATAGTTAATCTATGTAACATTGGTTCCAACCTTATAATTAATAGTGAATTTTTATGTCAAACCAATCATCATTTCAGGATACATTAGGCTTTGCCTCTGTCAGTCAGGGCATTAATTCAAGCTTGAAAAAAGCAGAAGAATTGATGCAGGAATTTGGTAAACAATCAGAACACGTGGATCTTGATCCGCTCAAGATGGGCGACGTTTATAAAGAACTGTTCAGTAAAATGGCCCAAAACCCGCAAAATATCGTACAGGCCAATATTGATTACTGGAAACAGGGTTTTGAGCTGTATCAAAATACTCTACAGGGATTCATGACCGGCACAGCAGCTAACGCTACAATTGCTGAAGAAAAAACTGACCGACGATTCCGCCATGAAGGCTGGACCGAAGAACCTGTTTTCAACATGATTAAGCAAAGCTACCTGCTGATGTCTCAATATGCTCGACGACTGGTACAGGAAACAGAAGGGCTGGACGAAAAAACCGCGGCACGTGCTGAGTTTTTTACTCAACTCAGCCTTGATGCAATGTCTCCCACAAATTTCATGAATACCAACCCGGCAGTGCTTGAAAAAGTGGTCGAAACAAAAGGCATGAGCCTTCTACACGGCCTGAAAAATATGCTGGATGACCTGGAACGCGGCAAAGGCAAACTGCAAATAAGCATGACCGACTACGATGCCTTCGAACTGGGTAAAAACGTGGCTACGACAGAAGGAAAAGTGGTTTATGAAAACCGCATGTTTCAACTGCTTCAATACAGCCCGTTAACAGAAACCGTACATCAGACACCACTGCTTATTGTTCCACCCTGGATCAATAAATTTTATATTCTGGATCTACAGGAAAAAAATTCAATGATTCGCTGGCTCGCAGCTCAGGGCCACACAGTGTTTGTTATCTCCTGGATAAACCCTGATGCAGAGTATGCCAATGTAGGTTTCGAAGAATATATTAATGAAGGTGTTCTGCAAGCAATGGATGCTGTTGAACAGGCCACTGGTGAAAAGCAGATTAATGCCATCGGCTACTGTATCGGTGGAACCCTGCTGGCAACCACTATGGCCTATATGGCTGCACAGAATGATAACCGCATTAACAGTGCCACCTTTTTCACCTCCATGCTGGACTTTTCTTCGCCAGGTGAACTCGGGTTATTTATCAACGAAGAACTGTTGACTTCCCTGGAAGAAAAAATGGACCGGGAAGGCTATCTCGATGGCAGTGAAATGGCAGGCACCTTTAATCTTTTACGTGCGAATGACCTGATCTGGTCTTTTTATGTGAATAATTACTTACTCGGCAATGATCCACGCCCGTTCGACCTGCTTTACTGGAACTCTGATTCCACCCGTATGCCTGCGAAAATGCATAAATGGTACCTGCGTAACCTGTATCTTGAAAATAACCTGGTCAAGCCTGGAAAAATCGTCCTCAATGACACCCCTATTGATTTGACTACAATCAAGACACCGTCAATTTTTGTATCCACTGTTGATGATCATATAGCACCGTGGAAATCTACCTGGATGGGAGCTCAGCAATTTACCGGTCCGGTCAAATTTATTCTTGGTGGTTCAGGTCATATAGCCGGGGTTATTAATCCACCGGAAGCAAACAAATACGGCTACCGTATCACTGCCAACAAACTACCAAAGGATGCCCAGGCCTGGGCAGATAAAGCCGCCCAAAATGAAGGCTCATGGTGGCCTGAATGGGATAAATGGGTAGCCAAATTTACCGGTGAAGAAATTCCTGCCAGAATTCCGGGAGATCAAAAACTGGACGTCATAGAAGATGCCCCGGGGCGCTATGTAAAAACTAAAATCGTCAATATATAAGAGAGGAAAACATATGAGTAGAGTAGCTGTTGTAACAGGTGGTACAAGAGGCATAGGAGAAGCCATTTGCATGGCATTGAAAAATGCAGGATATCGAGTTGCAGCTACCTACGCCGGCAATGAAGCCGCTGCCAAAGCGTTCTCCGAAACCTCTAAAATACCGACTTTTAAGTTTGATGCTGCGAATTTTGATGCCTGCCAGCAAGGTGTGAAAGATATTGAAGCCAGCCTCGGCCCTGTTGAGGTATTAATCAACAATGCCGGTATCACACGCGATACGACCATGCATAAAATGAGTTATGAACAATGGCAGGCAGTTATCCAGACAAATTTGACTTCCTGTTTCAATATGAGCCGGGCGGTGATCGACGGTATGCGTGAAATGAATTTTGGTCGTATCGTTAATATCGGATCGATTAATGGACGCGCCGGTCAGTACGGTCAGGTCAACTACGCTGCAGCCAAGTCAGGGATCCATGGATTCACCAAAGCACTGGCCATGGAAGGAGCGGTAAAAGGTATCACTGTCAATGCAGTTGCACCAGGGTATGTATTAACAGATATGGTTAAAGCCGTGCCCGAAAAAGTACTTGAAAAAATAGTAGCCAGAATCCCGGTAGGACGCCTTGGTGATCCCCAAGATATTGCCAGAGCAGTTATGTTTCTGGTGGCTGATGAAGCAGGATTCATTACCGGATCAACCATAGATGTAAACGGTGGGCAGCAAATGTATTAACTATTCTTTAAATCGTTACACTTAATGGTGAGCTTAAGGTAAAAGAGCTCACTTTTTTCTCAATAATAGTAATTCTACAATTACTATTATTGAGAAGCACTAAGAGTTCACCCTGGTAAAGTAATAGCTTGATAATATCCATATCGCAGGTATCGTTGATACCTGCGATATGCGTACATAGTCTAAAACGTCTTTAGACGACCAAAACCTGTCTTCCTGATTGACTGTAGGCAATGTCAGGTATCACAAAAAGCAGTCATTCAGGCCGCGAAACAGAACGATTTAAAACAATTCCTGATAGCGATTATTGAACGTTTGCATAACCAGCGACGCTTTTTGCCGTCTGCGTTTATGCGCTTGCTATGTTCAGTTTATGCATAGAGTGTCCAGAGCCTGATAACTTTAATGGTATGCTCCTTTTCGTATATTTGATATACGAGTCTATGTTGAAAATTGATACGGCGTGAAAAAGCACCTGACAAATCACCAACCAGTTTTTCATATGGTGGTGGATTTTGGTAAGGGTCTTTTTGAATAATATCTAACAGTGTTTTTGCTTTGTTTCTTAGCCCAGAAGAAGCTAGTTCGTCAATTCATACTTTTTCATAACAAGCGCCATCCTAAGGAAATGAAGTCACCGCCAACACCCAGGTGAACGACAGCAGAAGTTAATAACTTACTTTTTTTAAAAAATTTAAATATATTTTGACTAAACCGTAAACTTTATTGTTAAACGGAAAAAACTATAAACTATTCATTCACCCATAAAAAAGCGCCTCACGAAGAGGCGCAATCAAGACATTGAGGGGTCTTAAATGAAACTGTGCAGTTAGAACCGGGGTTCTAACTGCTGTAAAAATATTATGCTGACATGAACATGCCACCATTAACCGGAATGTTAGCTCCGGTGGTATAAGCGTTACGCTCATCAGCTAGCCAGCTTACGGCAAAAGCGATTTCTTCAGGCTTGGCCATTCTGCCGACCGGTACTGCACCGACTATGGCTTTAAGAACTTCCTCAGGCATCGCGCTAGTCATTGCTGTTTCGACATAACCAGGGGAAATAGTATTAACCGTTATTCCTTTTGCAGCTGTTTCCTGAGCAACTGACATGGTGAAACCATGTAAGCCAGCCTTCGCAGCCGCATAATTCGCCTGACCAAACTGTCCTCTCTGACCATTTACAGAAGAAATATTGATGATGCGACCAAAGCCACGTTCAAGCATGCCATTCACCAGTTGCTGAGTGACATTAAATGCACTGTTCAGGTTGGTATTGATAACCGCATTCCACTGATCCGGTGTCATACGCTTCAGGGTTTTATCGCGGGTAATTCCAGCGCAGTTTACTACCGTGTCAATAGGACCCAGATCCGCTTCGATTTGCTGGATCATGCTGCCACAACTGTCATAGTCAGTTACATCAGCCGGAGCGATATGTAAATCAAGGGAATCCGTTTTCTGTTCGGCTAACCATGCCTCAGCCTGTTCTTTCTCAGCCGGGAAATAGTTTGCTACTACGGTAAAACCGGATGTCGCAAGCTCTACACAGATGCTTGTGCCAATTCCGCCAGTACCACCAGTTACCAGTGCAATACGCTTAGTCATAAATATCTCTCTTTAGTAAGGTTTGAACCTGGAAAATACAGTTGAATCATGAAAGGCAGTTAATAGTTACAAATATGAACTGTACTTCCTGCCTCCATGCAGATCGACTATGTAACTTCTGTCACGCTCAACTGCTGTTCCAGGTTTAATAAAATTACGCTGCTTTCTGTGCAGTCTTCTTAATAGTTTCAACACCACTTTCAAAAGCTTTACCAGCGTATTCACTGTTCAGTTTTACTGCATCATCGATAACAACTTTCAGTTCGTCACGAGCTATAACCGCATTAGCAGAAGACTCTTTTACGAAACCTGTCATTGATTCTGTCATAGACTGCATCAATTGCGATGAAACTTGTGCAGCTTCAGCAGGAGTTTTAGCAGCTGCAATTTCTTTACCGCTGGCCAGCACTGTTTCCATCATGCTTTTACTCAGTTCAAGCTGCTTGCTCACGAACCATTCAGCAGTTGCTACGTTCAGATCACCAAAAGCACGCAGTGTTAACATTGCTTTGTTGTTGTACTCATTAATCATGTCTAAAGTTTGGTTTGGCATTTCTATATCTCCGAAAAAGGTTTAAAAATCTATATTTTGTGCGGCGCACAATGCTGCATTGCACAAATAATAACTCGGAGATTAAATTTGTCAAGCAAGAATTTAAATTAATTTTATTAACCTTTAAAAATCAATAAGTTAAAGGTTGTAAAAGAGGCTTTAATCTACTATTTAGTAGAATTTGATTTTTCAGAATTGAAAAAGTTTTGCTGTAATTGCTGGAACTGCTCAAGATTTTGTTGCGACATTTTCACCCAGAAATCCATTGGAGATCCCTGAAACGCTTCATCCATCTTACTCACTAACACGGACTGCTGCTCACTAAACATTTGCATACTGGCCTGTAAAAAACTGGTGAAGTTATCACGACTGGTATCACCGTAATTACGAATGAACTCGGACAGAATATCACTATTGAATAAATGCTCACCCGAGCTTTCCTGCTCCATAATGATTTGAAGAAGTATACTGCGTGTAATATCGTCGCCTGTTTTCTGGTCCACCACCTTAAAGGAGGTATTATCCTGAACCATCTTTCTGGTGTCTTCCAATGTGATATAACAGCTATCCTGAGTGTCGTACAGACGACGGTTTGGATATTTTTTTATTAGTCTAATATCGTCAGTTTCTTTAGTCACGTTTCGGTATCATCCAGTTTATGTCGGCCGAATCATAGCCTAAGTTATTCACTCAGGCTATGACCTGACTCAGCTAAAATTCGAGTTTGTGATTCCTTATTCCACAAGCTCCAGTGCCATTGCTACACCCTGTCCACCACCGATACACAAGGTTGCCAGGCCTTTTTTGGCTGATTGACGTTGCATTCCATGTAACAGAGTAACCAGAATCCTGGCCCCTGAAGCACCGATTGGATGACCGAGAGAAATAGCACCACCACTGGTATTCACCTTATCCGTATTCCATCCTAAAGCTTTATTGACAGACATCGCCTGAGCAGCAAAAGCCTCGTTGGATTCAATCAAATCCAGATCATCAACTGTCCAGCCAGCCTTCTTCAGGCATTTCTGGGTTGCCGGTATAGGCCCGGTTCCCATTATCAAAGGATCTACACCTGCGCTGGAAAAAGACACCACTTTAGCGATAGGTTTCAGGCCAAGCTCCTGTGCTTTGGATTCAGACATAATCAAAACTGCAGCCGCACCGTCATTGATACCGGAAGCATTACCGGCAGTTACTGTACCGTCTTTTTTAAACGCCGGACGTAAACCACCCAGTTTTTCTGCGGTAGTACCTGCACGTGGAAACTCATCCCTGGCAAATACAACAGCATCACCTTTACGCTGCGGAATCTCTACCGGAGTGATTTCGTTATCAAAAAAACCATTATTTTGTGCTGCTTCGGTCTTTTGCTGTGAGCCAGCAGCAAAATTATCCTGATCTTCACGCGTAAATTCATATTTATCAGCAATATTTTCTGCGGTGATTCCCATATGGATATCGTTCATCGCACACCATAGACCATCCACAATCATACTGTCCTGCAGTTCCCAGTTACCCATCATTTTACCATTGCGTGACTTGGGTAATACGTGAGAAGACAGACTCATATTCTCCTGTCCACCGGCTATAATAATATCAGCATCCCCGCACTTGATTGCCTGAAAAGCCAGGTGTACTGCTTTCAATCCACTACCACAGACTTTGTTGATCGTCATAGCAGAAGCTGTTTCCGGTAAGCCTCCTTCCAGTGCAGCCTGTCGCGCGGGATTCTGACCTACACCAGCTGTCAGTACCTGCCCCATAATTACTTCATCAACAGACTCAGGATTGATTCCTGACTTCGTTAACAGTGAATTGATTACTTTTGCGCCCAGTGTTGAAGCGGGCACTGAAGATAAGCCGCCTCCAAAAGCGCCAACGGCGGTACGGGTGGCATGGGTAATAACTATAGAATCAGACATATTTATAATACCTCAGGGGGAATTAGTTTTTTATAGGAAGTTGCATTAAACTATTTTTTTTATTGCAGTGCAACATTTACAGTGGTACTGTAACATAAATTAATTAAATTGAAAGGACAGAAAAATGGCCACTAATGATCAAAGTTCTCAGAATTTCATGAATCAGATGTTTGATTTACAGCAACAGTTCCTCAAAAATATTGGACAGACATTTAAGCCTGAACAACCTGAAATCACTCAATCACCTTTTGACCAGTGGTGGACACATTTTCCAAAATCCGGGCAGAATGGTTTTGACGGTTTTTTCAAAAGCATGTCTGAAATGGGCATGGGCAAGATGAATAATCCGTTCGAAAATATGCAAAGACAAGCCGCACAGGCTCAGGATATGAGCAACTGGTTTAACACGATGAATAATCAGTTCAGTGACTGGTCCAAAGCGGCAACCGCGATCAATCCCGCTTTTGGAAATATGAACGAACAATTTAAACAGCAGTTCCAGTCCCCATTAGATATGTCCAGCATGCCCTGGATGAAGGGTCAATTTTCACCTGAAAGCATGTCAAACCCGATGAACTCCTCGGTTTTAAATCTGTTGCAAAACCTGTTCCCAGCCGAAGAACAGCAAAAAGGTAAGCAATTACTGGAAAGCCTGGAGAAATACCAGAATGCAACCATGAAATATAATCAGTTAATGGCCAAGGTAGGTATAGACAGCCTCAACCAGTTGCAGGAAAAAATGAAACAGACGGAAGGAAAAAACCTGCAGGAAATATATGAGTGGTGGATGGAGTCCAGTAAGGATGTGTTTAACCGTGAAAAACTGGAAGAACCTTATAAGAATTTACAGCAGGAACTGGAAACCCTGCAGAAATCTTTAGGCGGAGACTTTGAAGAGTACCGACTAAGTTTGATCAAAAATCTCGGTCTGGTTTCACGTGTGGAATTTGATGCCCTGAAGCTACAGATTGAGTTGCTCAAAACTGAACTGGATAAACTCAGGGGAAACGGGCAAACATCGGCAGATTCACAAAAAACAGATCCCGAGAAGGATGACTTTACTGTTCTTAACGGCATTGGTAAAACATTTAATGACAAGCTGCATCAGCAGGGCATCCACAATTTACAACAACTTGCCTCGCTATCTGACGACATGCTCGGTAACCTGGATAAAGACCTGCAGGCGAAGGGTCGTATTATGCAGGATCAATGGCGTGAACAGGCAGAGCAGTTTTTAAACAAGATGACAGGTAAAAGCTAAATACTGAATCAAATTCAGTATGTATTAATCCGGCCAGGCTATCTTGCAAAGAGAATAGTCTGGCCGCAATGCCAGTAAATTAAACGATTCGCATCACTCTGGCGAAGTCACAACGAGCCTGCAGGCCTTTAAAATCGAATTCATCCTTAGACCTGTAAACGGTGCGTCCCTGCACCACTCTCCCGCCTCGGCTCTGGCTTCCTGCTTCGCTCTTTCGAGTAGACAGGAGACTCCCC
>CALCSG010000231.1 GCA_937894085.1 uncultured Gammaproteobacteria bacterium
CACCACCCCAACCTGGGTTACCGCCCCAACCACGATTACCACCCCAACCGCTGTTATTACTATTTCCAGAATAGTTACCACGGTAATCACCACGGCCATCATAGTTACCAGAGTAGTTACCACTTCCGTAACCATTGCCACGCCAATCGGTATTAGAATCCATATCGGCATCAGCATCCATATTACCTTTGCCACGGCCTTTCATGCTGAAGTCAAAAGAACCTTCGCCATCACCGGCACCACGTCCACGACCAGTACCACGGCCTTGTCCACGACCAGATCCATCATAGTTACCGTAGCCGCTACCATCACCGCGACCATTATAATTACCATAACCACTGCCAGAACCGGAACCATCGCCCCAACTATTATTGTTATTTCCCCAACCGTTATTGTTATTTCCCCATGGGCTTCCCCATTGAGCATTAGCAGTGGAAACAACACCTACAGTTGCTGCAATTGCGGCAGCTAATAAAATTTTCTTCATCTCTCAATCTCCAGTTTTTGATGGTTGAATACCATCTTTATAGTAGTAAAAGCTATTTTATTTTAATCTGATAAGTTGCCATTAAAAAAAATGGATACATCCGACCACAAAACAGCCAGCTATCAGCAGATGTTATATAACAATCGCTCGAAATATGCAAAGTTAACATTGATTTTGTTATATCCATATCAATATTAAAGAAAAACAATTTCGTCAATTCATGACCCGGCAGTCAAAACTTTTTTTATCGATTCCAGGTTATTTTTTGCGCTCTCTAAATTATCTGCCAGAAAGTTAATATGACCCATTTTTCTCCCTGCCCTGGGTTGTTTCTTACCATACAGATGTAAACAGGATTTATCAATTTCGAGAACTGCATTCCAGTCAGGTTGAGTCGACTCGGGCCATACATCACCCAATAAATTTAACATTGCCACAGGTGTGTGCAAGTCACAGGATCCCGAAGGAAGACCACAGATCATTCTCACCTGCTGTTCAAATTGAGAGGTATAACAGGCATCCAGCGTGAAATGACCTGAATTATGGGGCCTGGGTGCAATTTCATTGACCAGCAATTCTCCATCCGCCGAAATAAAAAACTCGACGGCCAGCACTCCACAATATTCCAGGCCTGCAGCGATTTTGCTGGCGGCTTGTAATGCCTTATCATTTAGTGCAGAAGAAATATTTGCGGGTACGAAACTCACGTCCAGAATACCATGCACATGTTCATTTTCAGCCACTGGAAAGAAAAATATTTCACCTTGCTGGTTCCTCGATAAAACCACCGATACTTCTTTCTGCAGATCAATTTTTTGCTCTAAAACACAGGGCACTGTTATATCAGCAAACGCTTTTTTCACATCTGACGGGGTTTTACAGACCACCTGCCCTTTACCGTCATAACCCAACGTCGCCGTTTTTAATATAGCAGGGAATGTCATTCCCTCAACTTTGAGCAAATCTTTTTCCGATTCGATGGTAATAAAGGTTGAAGTCACCAACCCCTGTGACTGAATAAATGTTTTCTCCCTGATGCGATTTTGCGCTATAGCCAGAGCATCGGAAGAGGGGTATACCGGTAACGAGCGAGACAAGTACTGCAATGCTTCCACCGGAATATTTTCAAATTCTGTGGTAATAACAGCACAGTTGCCAATCAGGTAATCAAGTGCTGTTGTGTCGGTAAACGAGGCATGTAAATGCTCTGTTGCCAGACTGCCAGCAGGGCTATGTTCATCCGGGTCGAGCACGATAACTTCATAACCCATTGTCCTGGCAGCTGTTACAAACATACGGCCCAATTGGCCGCCGCCAAGAATACCCAGTGTACTCGGTGGAAGAATAGACATAATGACTAGTTTTTATTTGGTGGTAAAACCATATTAAGAGCACCCTGAGTTTGTGACTCACGAAATTGACTCAACTTTTGCTGAATGCCGTTATCTCTCAGGGCAAGTATAGAAATTGCAAATAGCGCTGCATTAATGGCTCCAGCTTCACCTATTGCAAAAGTAGCAACCGGTATCCCTTTAGGCATTTGCACAATTGAAAGTAAACTGTCATTACCATTTAAATAACGTGAAGGCACGGGTACTCCTAAAACAGGGACACAGGTATTGGCTGCAAGCATACCCGGTAAATGAGCAGCCCCTCCGGCACCTGCAATAATACAGGCTAAACCTTCTTCCTGTGCGGACTTGCCAAACTCTGCCAGTAAATCAGGTGTGCGATGCGCTGACACCACTTTAGTGACATAAGGTACTCCAAATTGCTCCAGTTTCTCAACCGCCAACTTCATGATAGGCCAATCACTATCACTCCCCATTACAACAGCAACAATAGGTTTTGCCATAAATTATCTCCACTTCAAATAACAAAAAACCGCGTATTTTACTCTGTTTTAATCGCTATTTTAACCTCTTATTTTTACAACTGGAATAAATCACTTGATAAACAGTTTTTTTCCCTCATAACACGGAGTAAAATCATGTTTTTATCCACTTTCGTTGACATACGACATGATCCAGGCAGTACAGCAAACAAATCTACAACATTTACCTCTTATCGCCAGGGGTAAGGTTCGCGATATTTATCAAATTGACGACAATCATTTATTGTTTGTAACAACTGATAGAATCTCCGCCTTCGATGTCATCATGCCCAACCCGGTGCCTGGCAAAGGCGAAATACTCACAAAAATTTCTAATTTCTGGTTTCATAAATCGGAAAAATTAATCGATAACCATCTAACCAGTCTCGACGTGGCTGATTATGTATCTGCTAAAGAATATGAGCAGCTGAAGAACCGCTCTGTCATTGTTAAAAAACTTAAGCCTTTACCTGTAGAAGCTATAGTTCGCGGTTATATCATCGGCTCTGGATGGAAAGATTATCAGTCCACCGGTGCAATTTGCGGCATTCAACTACCTCAGGGGTTACAACTGGCCCAGCAATTACCTGAGGCGATATATACTCCATCGTCAAAAGCCGAAGTAGGCGATCATGATATTAATATTTCTTTTAATGAAACAATAGATTTAATTGGCCGCGAACTGGCCGAACAGGTTCGGGATGTCAGTTTGACACTGTACAAAATGGCAGCAGAGCATGCCCTGCAAAGAGGTATTATTATCGCTGACACAAAATTTGAGTTTGGCCTGGATGACAACAACAGGCTATTGCTGGCAGATGAAGTTTTAACCCCGGACTCATCCCGTTTCTGGCCACTGGATCAATATAAAGTAGGGCAAAGCCCGGTAAGTTTTGATAAACAGTTTATCCGTGATTACCTGGAGACACTAGACTGGGACAAATCCGCTCCCGGACCTGAAATTCCTGCTGAAGTTATTGAAAAAACTCAACAAAAATACCTGGAAGCCTTTGATATCCTGACCGGCCAGTAACACCAGAAATCTTTGTGACAGTGAAAAAATGGCCGAACCTGTAACCCGCAATTGTCATACAAAAAAAGCGAAGATCTAACAGTCCCAGCAAAAATACGAGTTTAATTAATTAGCGTAAATTTAAACCAGTGAAATTTGCGCGCTATTGTGACTTTGTTTAAATTCAAGTAATTTCTTCTCGAGGCGAATAATTGCATCCTGCCCCTGATCAGTCGTCATAGTTTCTGTTACTGCTACATTGATATGTATATGAGCTAACTCCGTGATATTAGCAAATTTAATTTCATCCTCAATTTTTTGTGCCAGCTTATAAGCATCTGCTGATGACGACTTCGGTAATAACAGCATAAAACTGCATTTCTCCCATCTGGCCAGCACATCTGGAGCCTGGATAAGTCTGCTTATTATTTTAGTTATCGCTATAACGACCACATCTTTCATATTACTTAAATCACTATCAATCTCTTTATCCAGCGGCTGAATATCAATATTCAGTAAAATTAAAGACATCGTTTCTGCAAAATATTTACTGCGTTTCATTTCCTGTTGAAAAATTTCACACAGATAGGGCTTGGTTAATGCCCCGGTCAATTCATCATGAGCACGCTCTCTGTCCTCCGTAAACTCGGCGATCCGCTGACTTAGAATCCTCGCCAGATTACGATACAGTCGCATCGCAATTCGTGGATGATAACGTCCAAGACGTTTAATATTCTCCCACTTCATTTCCAGCACCTGAGTTTTTTCATTCGCTGTAACACGCGCAATTCTGGAGCGCTGTGATAACTCGGCTACTTCACCAAACAAATCTCCCGCTTTTAAATAAGCCAGGGTATGAATTGAACCATCCGGGTCACGATGGGTGGCCGAAGCAGCACCTTCCAATAACACAAAAAACTCCTTACCGGCTACCCCCTGGTCAATAATGACTTCACCTTGAGATACATCTTTAATAGTACCGGAGAAAATAGCCTGTTT
>CALCSG010000232.1 GCA_937894085.1 uncultured Gammaproteobacteria bacterium
TCGTTCGCTAGATCTGGAATTAACTGCGTTGCACTTCAGAGTTGAATCCGCCCTTTTATATGTGACCATTGTGGCAAGAAACATTCTTTAACTGCCAGCGAGCTTGAATTCCAGGTTGCAGCGGTGACTGAAGATAAAATGGGGGAGCATATTCATTATGTTTTTGAGTATGAAGCTAACTGCGAGGAATGTGGGAAACGTATCGATATAGAGTTTGAAGTTTGGGAGTATCCTGTTGGCACTATTAACCACAAAGACTATACGATGTCTGGCGCCAGAGATGTCCAGGAGAATTTTAAAGTAGATCACCCCAAATAATAGTCAGCTTTTTGGCTAGGAGCCTGTCGGAGTTGGGATAATGGCCACATATTTACCTGCAATTTTCTGGATCATTGGGGCCGTCATAAGCTATATGATCGCGCGGAAAAGAGGCGTTAAAATAACAATATTAAAGAATATTTTTATTGCTCTTTTGGGGCCGCTATCAATTCCATTTTCATTCTTCTTTAAAGCTGAAAGCCGGTAAAACATAATTTTCGTACTTAATAAAATAATACAGTAACTACTCAGAGTAATTAAGAAAGTCAAAAGATATTCACCACGAAGTACATGAAGCTCACGAAGAAAGGCAAGTAACTTAAAGGTAGTCAGATAATTCACAGGCTCCTATGAATTATTCGGGCTAGCGATTACTGTACCTGTTTAAATCGTATAAACCAGACAGTACCGGTTGCTGGCGGGCATATTGCTGCTGGAACCAGTCAGCTATTTGCCAAAAATCAGGGCGCGTGCGGCGCACACCATATAAACTCACAAATTTTTCGTAATCACTGAAATTGCGGATAGCTGAATAACGTTCGACAAAATCATCAAGCTGGTTAAGTTCAATATCAAAAAAGAAATTGGGGTACGAGCCGTATAATCCCGGTAACACGGTCAGGCTGTCGAACTCCAGATCCCGAACATCATCATCTTCACTGGAAAACATGGTGTTTAAATTTTTGTAGGCCTTGTTACGTATCAGTGTATAGCTCAAATCTTCTTTTCCATCACTACCCGACCTGACCCGAATAAAAGTCAGATCCGGAAAAACCTGTAAAATACTCCCCTTTATTTTAGCCACTTTAGACATCGCTGAGTCAGCCAGCAATTGACCCAGCTGCGTCGTGGAAAATTGACAGGGTTTAGTTTGACAGCGATTTATATAATCCTGATTTCCAGCCATCCTGCCGAGTCGATGTTCGATTTGCTGATACAGTTCGGTTTGCTGGTCACTGGTCTTATAACCAGTAACAAACTCCTTATCCAGCCATTCGTCGGGCGCATGCAGGTATTTATCCAGTCCATCTCGAATTCCGGTATACCAGGAATCCCGTATTTTCTTACGCTGGTTGACCGGTAGAAAGGCGAGGAAATGATTTTCTCCTTCCATTCTTAAAAAATCCATATAAATTCGGGTATTCAGCTGATGCCCGACATTTCCGAACACATTAAAACCCGCGACCAGCAGGTAGTGAATTCTCTCCAGCATCGGGTAGTCGATTATCCATGCCGTTTCCGGATAGTTTCCCGATAGGCCATGATTTACCGATGCACTGTCGTCATGTCGAAACACAGTCAACGCAGCGTTGGGATTATTACCGTCACCATCCCAGATCATCTTCATCGACTGTTGCAGGCCGGTCTTTGTGGCCTCTGCCAGGAACCCGTTCTGCACGGCAGCCTTATATGTTTTCAGTGTCTCCCAGTACTTTGTCCATGCAGCCAGCAATTGAAATGTATCGCCAAGTTCTGAAGGTATCTGCAAATTATCTGCATAGCGCTCCAGAAATGCTGCATCGGTTGTGAGATGAAAATTATCCGGATCAAGAAACAGAACCCAGAACTGATCTTCGATAACATTCAGTGCAACCTGCCCTCTACAGACCGGGCCCTTTATAAAGCCTTCGACAAAAAACCGGGCATTATCCAGTAGAAAACGATATCTCGACTCGGGAGGTATATCGCTGAAAGCTTTAAATGGATTGGAGGCTATTTCGGCATCATAAGATGGTAGACTGTCAACCTGATAATCTGGTTGATAAAACAGCTCACGATAACGCGCCATTTTCTGTGACGATAGCTGATACACCACATGGTCCTTGGCCACGATCGATGCATGATAAGGTATCAGGCGGTAATAAAAGGAGCCAGTGCCAGGATGATCGTAGGGACGTTTGGTCGGTATTTCTTCGACGACCTGACCGGATGGAGTGGTAGAACGAACCAGTCGGTAAAATTCACGCCCGGGCAATTCCGTAAAATGAATATGCCCCTGAAACAGGTGTTCATAAAGATATCGACTCACCAGTTGCTGTTTATTACTACTGCCGTTAAGGAATTGTTCCCAATCTGCAACCTGCTTTAGCGCCTCGGGCGCAGGGTCGGGTTGAGCTGAAACCGGAGAGCCCTGCGCTAGCCATTGCACCAGCAGGCTGTATTCTTTATCGCTTAAATTGGGCATCGCATACGGCATCCCCCACAACGGATGCTGCTGCGCATAGCTTTCAATTTCATCACGCACCGGACAAACCTGGTCACGATTGAGTGCCAGGTCAATGCTTTCCGGTAAGCGACCCACACGCGGCTGAGGATGAACCTGTTTAAGCCGTAACAGTTGATACAATACAGACTGCTGAAGATTCTGTATTGCGCTATCGTCGGTTTCGTTGAGCACGGCATGAAAACCCTTGCCACGCCATTCTTTGGTTGTGCGGGCATCAATCATCAACCTCGTTGGCTCTGTTCCGAGAATTCGACGTCCGTCATAGACCTGCTGCTTACTGGCACCTCTCTGAATGCCTTCGATAGAAGAAAGCTTCAGTTGACAGGGTGCATCGTAACAACCATGACAAACGGTACAACGACTCTCAAGCACTGGCCTGATTTCACGACTATAGGAAATCGGCTGTTCAGGCAGGGTCAGTAATAAATTCAAATCGACGCCGGTTTCTGCGGGTGACTGATTGTCGGTTTTCAATGAACAACCCGAGATAAGCAATACTGTCAGTAGCAAAACGACAGACAACCAACGTGTTCGTGTTACCTCGAAAAATAAGGAGATAGGGCTAGCTGGCATCGTCTACAAATAGTTTATAAAAATCAAGAATACAGGGTTTTCAGCTGTCTATACAGCGTAATAACAAAATCAAAAGACCTTCCCCACGAAGACACGAAGGTAAAATATAGTGTGGAAGCATGCTCTTAAACGAAGGGGTCGGAGTCAGTTATCTCGATCGTAATATAATTTAACGAACTTTATGATACAAAAAAATGAGCAACCCAGAGCGAACACTGACTCCGACCCCGGTAACAACCTTAAACCTTACCGATCTTTCTTCGTGAGCTTCGTGACTCGACAAGTAGCTCCTGCATTGTTCTACCTACGGGCGTCCTGCCCTAGTTCGTGGTGAACAATTTTTAAAATAAAAAGCGATTTGTAACAAAGGAACAGGAATTAGTTAGCTCGATATTTAAATTTCAGACCCGACAGAAAATTGCGCAATACCTGATCTTTACACTCTCGGTAATGTTTATGTCCCGGCTTGCGAAAAAATGCACTGAGTTCGTGCTTGCTTAACGGCAGATCAGAACGAACCAGAATTTTCAGAATCTCATCGTTTTTTAGATCCAGGGCTATTTTCAATTTCTGAAAAACCATATTATTAGTCAATAGCTTCTCTGGCTCGGGTTGTGCACCATCTTTTTTACCACGTCGGTAATTTATCAATCCATTCAGGAACATCGCCAGTTGTACATCATCCAGTTTCTGAAAACTATCCTCTGTCTTATTCTTCAACCAGTCACTCAGCTGCTGTTGCGTCACCTTCAATTCCGCCAGTCCAAATATTTCGATCATCGTTGAAACATCAAAATCGAACATAAAGCGAATACGCTCGAGGATATCGTTATTAATCAATTATGTGCTCCGGGTAAGTGGTTTTAATTGCTCCAGACAAACTATGCTTTGCCTGAATACAATATAAATTATAGCCGGATAATATCAGATATTGCTTATGTTCATATTTTTTAATAGACAGGACTCAATATGCTGAAAAATTCCTGCTTGACCTCATGCATATTCCTGTGTTTTTATTACAGCCATTATCAACAAAATTTAATTACTGAATTACCCGTTATCACAAATGATTAACTCTATATTTTCATCTCTACAAATTATTACACTGCTACCAGTCGTAGCCGTGAGCGTAGTGGTGGTCGTGAGAGAATCAATGCCGTAGCGGTTTATTAGACTTTTAATTCTAAAAAAAACCCTGCGGCGAAAGTCGCAGGGTTTTTTTTTGGCCAGGGATTGGCCTTATACCCGGTGG
>CALCSG010000233.1 GCA_937894085.1 uncultured Gammaproteobacteria bacterium
TTAAGTTGCACTTATGAGTTGAATTCGGGTAAACAAATAGTTCTAAAATTTACATAGAATTTACATTTGAAATTTTATTCTGGATTTCAAGATTTGGCTTTATAGATGACTTCTCTAATAAAAGAGATTATTCGTCAAATAAGCTCTGTGATCTGTTAAAAATGTCAGCTACAACACCGGTAGCCTGCCCAGTCAGGCTACCGGTTCCTCTTTATTATTTTTCAGGGAGTTTGTTTAACTGCTACTCCACTGATATTTTCTTCCGTTTAGATTCCTTTACTTTAGGTATAGTCATTTCCAGCACACCATCTTTGAAGGTAGCTTTTACTTTGGATGAATCGACTTTACCGGGTAGTGTCACGCTGCGAGAAAAAGAACCACTGGAAGTCTCGCGACGATAATACTCACCCCTCTCTTCTTTCTCTTCATGTTTCACACAGCCCTTGATAGAAACGGAATCTTCAGTTACTGAAATATCCAGATCCTTCTTCTCCACACCTGGAATTTCTGCACGAACATGAAATTCCTTATCACGATCAATCACATCAACCGAAGGCATCCTGCCTTTAAACGCCTTAAACTCACTAAATCTGGGCCAGTTACCGTAAAAACGTCTTCTCATGGTGGCTGGAAACCTATCTTCAAACCAGCTATCCATGTCATTAAATGGACTGAATAAAGACACAGGGGCTGCTTTTTGCATGCCTTTCGCTTTTTTTTCTGTAGCGACTTCAGTTTTCTTTTTATCATTCATGATGTTTTCTCCTATTATTTGGGGTAAACCCGCATTTCTCACAGGTATGACAAGCCCTCGTGTGAGAACTGCGGGTTAATCTCCATGCTACGGGCCATCGGTTCATATGACATTTTTTCATCCACCTATAAACTCCATCGCAGGATCATACTCACCGCGGCGAGCAGCGCCATTCAGTCTGGCGCGTTGGTACAGCGCTGACTGGGTTAATTGTGCATTTGCCATATCACCTTGCCATGCATTTAATGCAGGCTCCTGAAGAGCCCTGCCGTATGAAAAGCTTAATTCCCAGGGTTGTGCTGACAGCTGGTTCATCGCATTCAGATTCGCTGTGGAAACTTCAGGTGTCATGCCGCCGGACAGGAAATTGATACTGGGGACAGCTGCCGGTACAGTTCGACGCAATACCTTGATGGTTTGCTCTGCTACCTGCTGTGCACTGGCCTGCTGAGAATGCTGTTTACCAGGTATCATCATATTCGGTTTCAATAACATGTGTTCGAGCACCACATGATGTCGATGCAGTGCATGAAATACAGCATGAAAAACCGCTTCGCTTACTTCTGCACAGCGCTGCAGGCTGTGGTCACCATCAATCAGCACTTCTGGTTCGACGATAGGCACTATGCCCTGAGCCTGGCAAATCGCTGCATAACTGGCCAGAACTTCTGCGTTAGCCTGAATCGCCAGACGGCTCGGGTTATGTTCTGTAATGTGGTAAACATTGCGCCATTTGGCAAACCTTGCTCCCTGCTGTTTATATCCCTGTAAACGCTGTTCCAGTCCATCCAGTCCGCGGGTAATCTCATCACCCTCGGAATTGGCTAGTGCAAGCTTGCCTTTATCTACCTTTATACCCGGCACTATGCCCTGTTGTTCACACAATTCAGGAATTAAGATTCCTTCATCTGAACGCTGGCCCAGAGTTTCCTCAAACAATATAACACCACTGATAAAGTCCCCCAGATTGGGCGTTGACAGGAGCAGACTGCGGTAAGCCCGCCTGTTTTCTTCTGTAGATTCAACATTGATCGCGCTGAAACGTTTGGCAATGGTCGGGCTGCTTTCATCAGCTGCCAGTATGCCCTTGCCTTTTTGTACCAGCACGTCGATGGTGGCCTGTAATTCCTGTTGAGTAATCATCCTGTTATCTCCTTTTGCAATTTATGCCAGCTTTTCTGCCAGACACCAAACAACCCTGAAAATATATTTATCTACTATTTTCATCAATAACTATATACAGCTAAGCATCTAACAATGTAATTCGTATTTATACGTACTTCTATAAAAACCTGGTTAGGGCAGGCGTAAAAATGTGTTACATATATGGCTATTACTTATTAGTTTGGCAATCTCCATTTGGGCAAGGCGTGAGGAGGGCGGGAGTGGTATAGGGATATACCGTTTACGGATCTAATGGATGGCAATGTGAATTTATTTTTTAGGCTGGCCTTAGCAAAGCAGACAGTTACACATTAATAGAGATATAGTGACACAACCCGTTCAATAAATTGATAAGGCTATTCGATGAACATCAAGGCTATCTGGAGTAACAGCAAACCCGAAACCAGAATAACGCTGACCTACTTTGTTTTTGGGTTATTGTGGGTCACTTTTTCTGACCTGGTGATCGAAAACCTGGTGCAGGACAGGGAGACCCTGGCACGTATCGGATTAATCAAGGGCTGGGTGTTTATTATACTGACCAGCGCAATGGTTTTCCTGCTGATAAAAAAGCAGTCTTTTCATCAGCGGCTGGTGGAGAAAAAATTGCGCGAGCGTGAACTACAGTACAGAGAAAGCTGCCGCGAATTACAAATCATTATAGACAGCATTCCGTCCTCCATCATTTACAAGAATGAGAACAATATTATTCTGCGGGCAAACAGGTTCTGTGCCGAAGCAGTGGGCACAAGCCCGCAAGCTATGGTCGGTATATCTGCAAAGGTTCTTTTTCCGCAAAATGCACAACAGCAGTTTCAGGATGATCTCAGGGTAATTCAAACAGGTCAGCCCAGGCTGGGAGTTGTTGAAAAAATCAACACCTCAACAAACACCATAAAATGGATAGAAACCAATAAAATCCCGATAAAGACAGAACGGGGATTGGCGGCTGAACTAGTTGTGATAACAAGTGATATTACCGAACGAAAATTAGCCGAAAATAAAAGACTGAAACAACAGGCTTTACTGGAAGCAATCATCAATGATATTCCGGATGCACTGATGATAACAGATCTTCAGCGTAGAATAGTCCTGACTAACCCCGGCACCAGCAGGATTTTCGGATACCATTCTGATGAAATAACAGGCAAACGAACCGTAATGTTTTACCAGAATAAAAAGGAATTTAATCAGCAGGCAGACATTACTCTGTCACCTTACATTGTGAATTATCGACGCAAAAATGGCGAACAGTTTCTAGGCGAAACGATCGGGGCAATCATCAGGGATATAAATGGTCAGCCGCTGGGCTACCTGGGACTGGTTCGTGATGTTACAGATCGTATGGCCATGGAGCAGGAATCGCGTGAATTACGAGAACGCCTGGCTCATGTAAATCGACTCGGAACGATGAATGAAATGACTGCCGGGATTGCGCATGAAATAAACCAGCCGCTGACCGCCATCGCCAACTATGCACAGGCATCACGCCGGCTACTCGAGAGCGATCCGGCATCACCCAGGTTACTGGAAGCGCTACAGAAAATCAGCACCCAGGCGATACGCGCGGGTGACATTATTCGACAATTGCGGGACTTTATCAAACAACGGGAAAGCAGGCATGAACGGGTGGACTGTAATGAGCTGATACGCCAGGTCGTGCTACTGGCTGAAGTTGATACGCGTGACAACCATATTCCTGTAGTAGTGAAACTTGCAGAAAATCTACCCGTAGCATCGGTCGACCCGGTGCAAATTCAGCAGGTCATTCTTAATCTGATACGCAACAGCATAGAGGCAATCTTAAGCATCAACCCTGAACATCCAAAAATTATGATACAGTCGTCGATGGAGTCTAATAATATTATTATTTCGGTGGAAGATAACGGTTCCGGCATTGCAGAAGATCTTCAGGAAACCATATTTACACCGTTCGTCTCATCTAAATCGACGGGGCTGGGAATGGGATTGTCTATCAGTTGCACCATAATACGTGCGCATGGTGGTGAATTAAATTACCAGCCTCTCACTGCAGGTCGAAGCCGTTTTTATTTCAACCTGCCGGTGGTCACTGGAGAGTAAAAGATGCAGACAGATCCCACCGTATTTATTGTCGATGACGATGAAGCCGTATGCGACTCGCTATCACTGCTAATCGAGTCAGCAGGGTACAGGGTTAACAGCTTTGCATCGGCGGAAGATTTTCTGCAGAACTATACCGAAGACTGCAATGCATGCCTGCTGCTGGATATTCGTATGCCCGGAATGAGTGGCCTACAGTTGCAGAAAGAACTGCTCAAACGAAATTTTACCCTGCCTGTAATTTTTATTACCGGACATGGTGATGTGCCTATGGCCGTCGATGCAATCAAATGGGGAGCTGCTGATTTCCTGCTCAAACCATTTCTCGAACAGGACGTTCTTGATCGAATAAACGATGCCTTAAAAAACCTGCCACAGAAATTTCACGATATCGAACTGCAGCATGAAATTTCTATGCGTATTGCTCGACTAACCAGGCGTGAAGCTGAAATTATGATCATGTTGGCAGAAGGTAAGGCGAATAAGGTGATCGCGATAGAACTTGATATCAGCCAGCGAACCGTTGAAGTTCACCGCGCCAGGGTGATGGAAAAAATGCAGGTCCGGTCACTCGCACAACTGGTGCAATTGCTGATGCAGGTAAACTATCTATCGCCTCAATAATTCAGGTTCAGATCTACCAGCCATACGTACTATTCCTTATTTACTATCCAGTTAATCAAACACATCATGTAGTAAACAGATTGGTCAATTAATTTGATTAATTGTTATATCTTCACTTTACAGCCGGGATATACAAAACATGAATTCTGCAGACGCGTCATTGGTAGACAGGCAAACCGCCGCAGTAGCGGTTATTGAGCCTGATAAAATTACCCGCGACAGCTTGCAATTCCTGTTTGAAAGCATAAATCTAAAGGTCGTCACTTTTACCGATGCAGAGCATTTTTTAAGTGCTCTACCCGGACAGACTCTGACTTGTTTAATCAGCGAAATTTCATTACCGGGCATCGACGGCCTGGCATTAATTGAACAACTTAAACAAATGAACAAATTATTACCCACAATTATTTTAACCCGACAAAATGATGTATCTATAGCCGTTCAGGCCATTCACGCCGGTGCTGCTGATTTCATTGAAAAACCTTTTGTTGAACCGGTGCTACTTAACCGGGTATTACAGATCGTTTCAAAATTTTCTTACTCTGAAAATACTTCAGGAGAGAAACCATGACACAGAATCGTAGTCATGATATGGGCAGTGGCGGATCGTGCATATGCCCAAAATGCGGTGAGAAAACACCTCACCATAGCGGTATTCGTTGTCAGGATGAGCGATGTGTGAAATGTAATGCAAAATTACTCAGGAAAAATTCTTATCATCACCAGTTATTCGAGCAAAAGAAAGCTGAAAAATAACACATGAAAACGCTAAGAAGGATGCTTAACTGAAATTTAGCTGTGGACAGATTACTTTGCCCCAATGCCGGTAAGTTAAGCGACTAGCGTCATTCTGGCGAAGGCCAGAATCTATCACAACGAGCCTGCAGGCCTTTAAAATGGATACCCGCCTTCGCCGGCATGACGACAAAAAACCTTAACTTACCGGCATTGACTCTGCCCCTGATAATAAATTACTAAATTAAATGCTAATTCCCATTTATTAGCAGCAATTGTAATTCTATTGCAGAATGCTTAGCCCGGATAATTCATCAATTTTGCACAATCTCGATAGTTTATTGCTTAAGACGATACCCTGTTTTAAACATCCACCACACTATAGCAGAGCAAATTGCCAGGAATAACAGGATCACAGCCAGGCTTATTCCTACATTAACATCGGAAACCTCGAAAAAACTCCAGCGAAATCCACTCACCAGGTAGAGCACGGGATTAAACAGGGTAATATTCTGCCATATCGGCGGTAACATACTAACCGAATAAAAGGTGCCACCAAGAAAAACCAGCGGTGTAATAATCAGCAAAGGCACTACCTGCAATTTTTCAAAATCATTGGCCCATAGACCAATGATAAAACCCAGCAGGCTGAATGAAACACAGGTGAGAATTAGAAACGTCACCATCCACACAGGGTGCTCGATACGTAAATCCACAAAAAAACTGGCTGTTATCAAGATAATTACACCAATAATTAACGACTTGCTAGCAGCGGCACCGACATACCCCACAGTGATCTCAAAGAATGAAATGGGTGCAGACATGATTTCATAAACGGTACCGGTAAATTTTGGAAAAAAGATTCCAAAAGATGCATTCGACACGCTTTGTGTGAGCAATGACAGCATCATCAGGCCAGGCACTATAAACAGGCCATAGGATACGCCGTCTACTGCCTGTATGCGTGAACCTATTGCCGAGCCAAATACAATAAAATATAACGCGGTTGAAAGAACCGGTGAAGCAATACTCTGAAACAGGGTATGCCAGGTGCGTAACATTTCGTACTTGTAGATAACTTTAACGGCCTGAATATTCATCTATGCGTTACTCTTATTATCCTGCACCAGGTGGACAAATATATCCTGCAAGGAACTTTGCGTGGTATTAAGGTCTTTCATGGTTAAGCCCGCCGCATGCAAATCCTGTAATACCGAGGTGATACCGGTACTTTTACCCTGTGTATCATAGGTATAGATTAATTCCTGACCATCATCAGCAAGCTCTATTGCATATGAATCCAGCGACTCCGGCACTTTATCTATTGGATCCTTGAGTTCAATAATCAACTGTTTACGACCCAGCCCCTTCATCAGCTTATCTTTATCATCCACCAGCAACAGTTCACCAGCATTGATAACACCCACCCTGTCGGCAATCTGTTCGGCCTCTTCAATGTAATGCGTTGTTAAAATGATGGTAACCCCGGAATCTCTTAATTTATTGACGATATCCCACATATCCTTACGCAGTTCAACATCCACCCCTGCAGTCGGCTCATCCAGAAACAGAATTTTCGGTTCATGCGACAACGCCTTGGCAATCAGCACCCTGCGCTTCATACCACCCGACAGAGTACGTAGTTCATTATCTTTTTTGTCCCATAAAGAAAGGTCTTTGAGCAGTTGCTCAAGATACACATCATCCGGTTTCTGGCCAAATAAACCGCGACTGAACCTCAGCGTATCCCACGCCTTTTCAAACGCTCCCAGCGATAGTTCCTGGGGTACCAGTCCTATCTCTCTGCGTGTCTGGCGATAATCTTGTATGATGTCAAAACCACTCACAGTGACCGTTCCGGAAGTTGGTGAAACCAGGCCGCAAATTATCGATATCAAGGTTGTTTTACCGGCACCATTTGGGCCGAGTAACGCGAGGATTTCACCCGTCCTGATATCGAGATTAATCGACTTAAGCGCCTGAAAGCCGCCCTCATAGGTTTTACTTAAATTAGAAATTGAAATAATAGCTGACATGCTTCAATGATACGGTATTTTAAAGATAAAGGGAGTGATCGATAGAAATTAAGTTTACTGCTCAGGAATTGAATTTGTTGGTATTGGTGAAAAGCAGGTTTGTGCCACCAGCTGACATTTCAGATAGTTTGCCATGTTAAAATATCACTTATGGAATTAGCTGCTAGTATTACTTTAAATATAATCATTACAGTCTCATGAAAAATATCTCCGGCACCATGAAAGGTGTGTATCTCACAGGTCATGGTGGTCAGGAAAAACTGGAATACAGGAATGATATTCCAATTCCGAAACCGGCCCCTAATAACGTTCTTGTTCGCGTGGCAGCTGCAGGTATTATAATACCGATATCAATATTCGTAAGGCCTGGTACTCCAAAAATAATGAATTATCCGAAGATGCTAGTTGGTCAGGAGAGGCTCTTTCCTTTCCGCGCATACAAGGTGCTGACGTTTGCGGGAGGATTTTCTCAATAGAAAAGGAAGTTAATAAGTCTCGAATAGGTAAGTGTACGTGAAAACCTCGATATAGGGACTCTCCTGAGAAAGGATAAGGCGCTATGTGATAGAGAACGACCTGATTACTTTAAGCGTTGATGGCCTAAACTGATGAAAAACCCAGCAGTGCAGAAGGCTTATCTGGGTATATTGCCAGGTTTAATCCGCATTTCTCACAGGCTTTGGCTGGACAAAAAAAACCCACCGGGGTTCCCGATGGGCTGTGGTTCGAACAGGGTATGGCTGCCCCTGTCTTCCAGATTAGAACACGAAGATGACGCCGACAGCGTAGGAGCTTGGATCGGAGCCTGTTTCCCTGTCGAGACTGAGTGACTCGAGATAGGCATAGGTGTTCTTGAAGATCTTGCGGTTGACAAAGAGTTCGAGCGCAGTCGTATTCGTCTTAGTCCCAGACACGGTATTGTCGGCATCAGCATAATGAGCGCCGACCGTGTAGCTGCCGACCGGAGCCGAGATTCCGATCGTCACGCCCTCGGCAAGATCTGCACCCGTGTAGAGACCCGGCCCTTCTGTATAGCCGGCCATGACCTTCACGACCTTAAAATCGTAAGTAACCGCGACTGATTTGAAGTCTTCAGCGTTGGGGTTAGCGAGCGTTTCGCGCGCCGACTCAAAAGAGCCACCGATGAGTAGATCGCCCATACTGTAGGTTACTGCCGCCGAAATGACAGCGCTAGTATTGTCGTCGCTACCACTACCGGTCGAATCGTCGCCTTCGGGGACGATACCGAAGTGCATATTGACACCACTGAATTCGGGAGCGATGTATTGCAGAGAACGCGACTGACGGTTGGTTGCCCAGACGCTAGCGCCGGAGTAGGCCGTGGTTACGCCGTTCGACTGAGCATTGAGATCGAACTTGCCCATGACCTGGAAGGGAATTGAGTCCTGGCGGCCGAGACGAACCTCACCGTATTTGGTATGAGACAGGCCCAGCCAGGCCTGACGATTGAAGAAGGTCGGCGAAGTACCGTCATTTGTGCCATTGATGGCACCATCACTGGTAATACCATTGGTCTCGAACTTGAAGTTAGCCTTAACGTCCGTATCTACATCGTAGCTGCCCTTAAAGCCAATCCGTGTTGTCGAGTTGCCCTGCGACTGACCGTCATCGCCACCCGAGTGGAAATCGCTTTTGGCATTCTGGCCATCAACGATCTCGTTCTTGCCATAGCTCATGTCGATTATGCCATATATCTCAGCTTCTGCATGTACTGCACCGGCGAAAGCGAGGGCCATCGCTGCAGGAATTATTTTTTTGATTAATATCATTAACTTTCTCTCTTCGTTTGGTTGTTAGGTGTTTCCCTACTTACCCGTTGTGAGGCGAATCCGGATAATTCCCCAATTCTGCTATGTGTTACGTATCAGGATGGATCGCATTGCATTCATACAAGAGCAGAGCTGTATAGACGACACGGCTGATGTTTTTAATACAATTTTCCCGACCGCATCGCTAACTAAAAACCGAATTCGTAACTCCATGGCGGAATAACTGACTCAGGTTTAAAGCATAGGAATGATAAAAGCCCTATTCCCATATTGCAAGCTTCTAAGCTCCATCCAATAACTCATCATTTATCCCGCTAATAACAGTAATTCCTAAATTTAATCGGGGTCGTAGTAAAATGTATGAAATTGAATGTTTATACTCCCAGAATCTACTGGTTATAAATGGTATTTATTGCCACAATCCGGCCAATCCCTATAGCCTGTCAGGAGTGGCAGCAAAGGGTCGTGGCTGAGATAAGAGTCTAATGCAGGAAAGACAGATATTATCGATTCCAGTCGTTAACACGGATTTTGATAAATAGGAGCAAAGTGCCACATATAGCTGACTTTGATCCAGGTCAATCCATCAATCAACTCTGATTGCGGCTGTTTTTATCCAGGAGTAAGCTGAAAGTATAAAAAATTAGAGGCTATAATTATGGCGATAGCTGGTTCAGTTTCTTCCCGAATTCAACTCATAAGTGCAACTTAACCTAGCTGCACTGTTAAGGAAA
>CALCSG010000234.1 GCA_937894085.1 uncultured Gammaproteobacteria bacterium
GCCCACACTGGCACCTGTCCAGTCAACCACACTATTCGCTGTTATCAACCAGTCGCTATTCAGGCTACCAGCCAGTAAGTTAACCAGACCATCGGTAGTAAAGCCGATACCTGTTCCATCTATCATGCCACCGGTCCAGTTAAAAATACCGGGTATAGTCAGATTTTGTGCATTACTGATACTGCCTGAAAACAGGTTCATAATAACCGTATCCGCAAGAACCGCCGATGATGCTACATCCATAACGCCACCATTTATACTTAATACGCCGCTACCGGTTACACTATTCCCGCTCTGGCTGTTAGTGCCAATAGTCAATGTTGCACCAGCCTCGGTTATGATAGCGGCGTTTGATGAAAGAATAATTTCACCGCTAGTACTGTCGAGGTCTGTGAGCAGTTTAAGTGTTGTTGGAGAGGCAACATTAAAAACACCATTATTTACAAATACATCACTAAACTGAGAATCAATATTCAGGTTTGCAGCTGAATTAATTACGAAATTACCGTTATTCACAACCTGTACACCCGGTGAAATATTATCAGCCATAAAATAGTTAAACGTAGTGAAACTCGGTATAACAATTGGACCGTTTTCAACAAAATCAATTTGATAGGCATTCACTATACCGGGGAAAACCAGTCTTTCTACATTGGTGAGTAAGCCGCCATTCAAATCCAGGGTCATAGCTACCGGCATGGTAAATGGCGTTGCATTAACTACCCAGTTCGCACCGGTTTGCAGATCAAGCGTTCCAGCACCTGTCATACTGGCCGTACTCTCGGTAGTCATTACAGTATTAGACAGAGCCAGTTTGTCACCGGATGAAGTGATTTCGACAGCACCATTGTGCAGGTATGCAGTATTCACTAATTGACTGGAACCCGATACATTCAACTGCGGCACATTTATTGATGACCAGCCGGATACAGTTCCATCTGTTAATGCCAGTGAAGTAGACAGGTTTAACTGGCCAGTTCCATTTAGTACTGATCCGATGTTACTCACGCTCGCACTGACTGCCGTTAAATTTCCATCCACTGTAAAGTTGGCCGTATCCAGATTTAAAATTCCGGCAAAAACATCCCCATTCACAAACAGCGCTGAGCTATTAGCCAGATTGAAAGTGGTCGTCGAACTCGTTGTCAGGCTCTGAATGGCAATATCCGAAGTATTCAGAGAATTCACGGTCACAGTAAGCGAACCGTTATCAATAATGACATCATGACCCACTGTCGGGAGAACATTACGACTCCAGTTTGAAAGCGTTTCCCATGCCCCATCAACACTTGAAAGCCAGAAATTATTCAACCCGACTACAGCAATATCGAGGCTATCCGGAGGTCCGGATATATATTGATCTGCAACCGTAAAATCTGCGTGCTGATTGACTGTAAACCCACCGCTAATGCCAGAGGTGGAAGTGGTACTTAATACACTGCCACTATCGGCAATATCACCATTATAACCGTTGTAACCGATAATATTCAGATCAGCCGCACTATCGATGGAAACCGCGCCTGTTGTAATAATTCGATCTGCTGTACCAAAATCCATCTCAAGTTCGTATCCACTTCCCGCATCAAAAGTTAAATCACCACTGATATTGAGCAGACCAATACTTCCGATGCTGTCTCCCGGTGCGATAACACTGACACTATCCGCTATTACATTGGCTATTAAAGTTCCATTACCGGAAAGCACACCGCCACCCAGAGTAAGCGTATTTCCCGCCAGATCAAATGTACCTGACTGTAAATCGATATTACCCGCATTGTTATTGAACAGAATACCCATCCCGCTGGTCCCTGCACTGTTCAATACATAGCTTCCTGAGTTATTGAAAGTTCCAGTGCCAAGTATTGAACGGGTACTGCTATCGGTGAAAACGCCCTGATTGTTAATCGTTGCATTTGATACAGTCAGATCCCCGGATGTTGAACTCCAGTTAGCGACATTCTGTAGTGTCAGGGTTTGCGTATCCAGTGTCATTCCGGCAGCACCGGTCAGATCGGCCTGACTGGAAATAGTAGTAGTTCCAGCCCCTTGCAAAGTACCACCGTTCCACAATAAATTACTGACTAGCAGATTCGCCGTATTAGTGAGAACGCCACTGGTAATTGACAGGCCGGGCAGAGTTGCATCATGATTCAACGTTAAACTTCCTGCACTAACCAGAGTATCCAGCCCGAAAACAGCACTACCCGTAGAATCCATCTGAGTGCTGCCGGACGTCTGTACGAATTCCCCGTTACCGGAAAATACGACATCCTGCAGGGTATGGATTCCCCCAAACTGGATAAAACTGTCTATATTAAAGCTAGCTGCTGAGCTGGAACCTCCTCCAAACAGGGTAAAAGTACCACTTTGCACATCGACAGACCCATAATTCTGGAAATCTATATCTATCCCGCTGAAAGCGGCAGAATTAACCACATAACTGGCATTATTGATGAAGGACACAGTTCCCCCAATGCCGGTGATTAAGACAGAGCTGCTGTCATTAAAAATCCCATCATTTATTATCTGCGCATTGTTCAGAGTCAACTCATTAGTAGTTGAAGTCCAGTTTGTTGTTCCAGTCAGAGTTAAATCATGATTATCGAGAGACATCGAAGCTAAACCTGTTAAATCAGACTGATTAATACTGGTGAAACCACTGCCATCCAGAATTCCTCCATCCCACACAAAATTGTTAATACTCAGGCTTGCATTGTTGGTTACCGAGCCATCCAGCGCCAGGTTACCAAGGTTCACATCCTGATCAAATAAAAGGCTACCACCACTGGAAACAAGCAGCGCTATACCGGCCGTATCGAAGTCAAATGGACCAGTAACATTCGTGGTGACATCCAGAGATCCTCCGTTAACCAGCAGGATACCCCCGCTACTCCCGGACAAATCACTACCAGTATCAAATGTCATAAAAGATGAGCTGTTGATCTCAATACTGGAACCCGCAAGCTGACTAAAAGCACCCTGTACAAACCAGTCGGCTGAATTGTTCAGTGAAAAAGTATTAATAGAATTTGAAACTGTTACAGAGCCGAACGAATCAACTAAAAACCCGTCAAAAATTACATTACTGTCAGCTGCCCTGATATCTAAAGAAGAGGCTACATCCAAATTTAATAATCCCTGAAAGGTACCACCATCCAAAACCAGTTCTCCTGATTGAACCAGGCTTGCAGAGAGATTATGTGTGCCAGCGGTGAGAATAAAGGGCGAACCGGCGCTCGAGTTTATGATTCCATCGAGTATCGAATTACCGCCGAGAGTCATGCTATACCCCGGAACTGGCAGCGAAATAACTCCACTTGCACGGTTATCAATCAGCACAGTAGTATCAAAATCAGCTAGCACATCCCAGAACGCATTGTTATAAATCGAACCGGCTCCGGTGAGAGAATTGACACCCGAGTTATCTGCGACCAGGAAAAACGTATTATTGACGAAGTTACTATCCAGCTGAAAATTTGCGGCAGCATTGGATACTACAGTTAATCCCCAGTTTACAACATCGGTCTGCAAGCGACCTTCATCCAGAATCAAATCCGTTCCAGCGACATACATCACGCCTGAACCGGAAACTGTTGCACCCGCACCAGCAATAGTTAATCCATAATTTCCACCTGACGACGAATCCAGAATAAAGGCATCTCCACCCATAGCCAGATTTCCACCTGCGGATATCGTGATCAGTCCTTCCGATTGTAATCCCTTGAAATTCTCAAGCGTGCTGACATCGACGATGGCCGGACCAAAATCATTTTCGATAAAAACATAGTCTGCTGCGGTGGGAACAGAAGCCACACCAGTAACACTATCTACACTCCAGTTTACAGGGTCATTCCAGCTTCCAGGCACCGAAGATACCCAGGAAATAATATTGGGTGATGGATCCAGCGTTGTTAACTTATAGGTAAGCGTTTCGGGTGATGTAATGTTCAGGTCGACTTCGCCCAGATTTACGGTAATAGGGTTCACCACAGTATTGAAACCAGCACCAGTTAAACAGCCAGTGCCTGTGGTGCAATACATCATCCCGACAGAATCCCCATTAGTTACTAATAGCGGAGAATAACTGTTATCCCACACCACCATCAGGTCACCTCCATTAATAGAGATAGTATCTGCTGAAACCGTGCTGGCTAATAAACCTTCAACCGGGTCAATAACGCTGTAGTACAGGCCCGAATTAACCGTCAAAGCCCCAATAATGCTCAACTGTCCAAAGAATGTATAGGCATCACCACCCGCCAGAATACCGCCATTTACTTCTACATCACCAATCAGCGTCCCTGAACCTATAAGACTGCCGCCGACAGCTATATCCAGAAGATCTCCTGACAGGTCAAGATTAGCAGAAGAATCCTGAATATCGATATGTCCATGATTATGAAATGTGTTACCAGTTAGATTTAGAGTCAAATCTTCATTTACAATAAGCGAATTAGCTTGAGGGATAATCCATTCAGAATTGAGCACATTGACTACAGAAGATGGGTTAAATACATCTCCGCTAATATTCACATCCGTATTTGTTTTAAAGATGCCACCGTTGGTATCGATGGTTATTGGAAATGACTGACCTGAACCTGTAAAGAAAGTGATGTCACCACCGCCAATCCCATCTGAATCTGCATTAAGTGTCAGGTCTAAACTACCTACAGTTGACACAATACTGATTGGACCCCCTGATTGAGTATCAATAAAAATTTGATCATGGGCGTTAAAGGTTAAACTGGCATTCCCGGTATGAGTAGTGGTAATACTGCTATAAATAAAAATATCACCATCTTCTGAATTTGTACCTGACGTACCAGTAGAAACCGTGACATCATTTCCTGCTAGAAGTGCAGCTTCAATCAGGGCAACATCAAGTTGTGCATTATCGCCAGATGTCGTGAAGTCAGGATCTCCTATAATATTAAAGCCCGTACCGCTTACCAGAGTAATATTATTAGGATCAATCAGCCATTCACCCGCCTTCCCATTAGCCGCCGAAGCATCCGGTACCGATGTAATATCCAGCTGCTGCAGACCGGAAGTTTCAATAAACCCGCCGTCACCACTAATTTCTCCGCCTTTAGCAGTCACATCGCCATGCACATGCACATCATTTTTGGCAAACACAATGACTTTTCCGCCATCACCCGAATCCGTGGCATCGGCATGCACTTCAGCATTTTTTGATATAGTGGTGCTGGTAGCATTTTTAATATCAGGATTTAATCCCTGCTGATCACCACCAATTAATATTTCACCGCCGCCAGAAGTACCCGATGCATTTACAGTCGCTCCATCGTTGATTTCAACCTGTTCGCCGAGAACCTCAATGTAACCACCCTGTTCGCCCGAGACATCAACATTTCCGGACACTTCCACTTTATCAGTAGCAACCAGACTGATGCTGCCATCTGCATTTTGTACCAGTCCGGATGCGCGGATAGAACCGGAGTGTTTCAAGGTTCCGGCAAATATGCTGGCAGCACCGTTTTTAGCAATTATTTTTCCCAGGTTGGTAACCTGGTTTTCAGCTGAAGTTACTTCAAATTGAATAGATGAGTTTTCCAGGCTGGTGATGCTGATTGATTTTCCTGCTGCCAGAATGACGTTGCCATTTTCCACTTCTATGACACCTCCATTTTCTATATTTGGCGCAATCAGTACGATACTGCCATCTTCACCGGCATGAATATATCCCTGGTTTTCAAAATCACCCTGACCTCCACCTGCAAAATTAAGTTTGCCGTTAAGAAAATCATTATCGGTAATATTAAGGGTCGAACCAAAAAAACCGGCTGTATTGATATTGGCACCTTCACCAACCAGTATGCCTTGCTGGTTTATTAAAAATACCCGGCCGTTAGAGTTCAAGTTGCCCAGAATCTGGCTGGGGTTATTGCTGATCACCCTGTTTAATACCGAGCTGGTAGAAGAAGGTTGAATGAAGTTAGTAGTTTGCCCGGCACCGATATTAAATTTTTGCCAGTTGATAATGGCGTTGCGGCTATTGTTGATATTTAACACATTGGCCGAGGGATTTGAAAAGGTTGCTGTTCCCTGTACAACCTGGGCGCCATTCGGGTTTGCGTAGACCAGTTGACTACCCACCAGGCTCCCCACTATCAGGGCAATCGATTTTGCTAAGCTGCTTTGTTTCATTTTTTTACTCCCGATGTCTGCATTATTGCAGTCGGCATTCAAATGTTTCTTTTTGTTGCCCCAGGTCACCGAACAGATTGATCATCTTGCGCATCCTGGGTGTAACACTATCCGGTACCGGCACCTTATCGAATTTTTGAAAAGGCGGTACAAAGTTCAATCTGACTGTCGCTCCGTTGAGTGCAGACAGAGAGGCTTCACCTTTACCGAGATTCACCGTATTTCCATCAAGGCCACGCACCGCCACATCACCATCACGCACGTTAACATACAACCCGGGCTTCATTTCCTGCTGATCGGCACCGCTAAATAAATCATCATCGACTGTTATCTTATCAGGTCTGGGAGCACCGCCCATATTTTGCAAATGCACCGGGAAATCTGGAATAATCACCGGTTTGCTATAACCATTTTTAAGAAATGCCGCTTTGCCATTTTCCAGTAATAATTTACCACCCTGATACTGAAACTCGATGGCTCCATCCCATACCCTGGCATACATACCACTACCCGTTATTGCATACACTGGTTTTAAAAAATAATTCAGTAATTTTGAGATCATGGTATCTCGAAGAGGGTTTAAAGCAGCAGAATTATCAACGCACTCACCTTCACAGGCCAGGTCAAAACCAGTACCCCTGATGCCGATAGTGGCGGTGGGAGTAGCAACCCGAAAAGAACTTCTATTCAGCTTACCAATTGCACCCGTTACGAAACGCAGACCACCTCGCAAAAACCTGAAAAAAGCATTATTTTCATCAGGAACTTCTGGCTTGAAACGATGTTCCTGAATTTTAAACGCGGTGCCCGGACTCATGGTCACCCGGCTTTTGTCATTAAATGCAATCACGGCAAAAGACTTGATGCCGGTTTGCAACTGATCCTGTTCATAAACCGCAGCACCTGTCGTTAAAGGCCTTGATTTATCATCAGACCCGACAGCACTGCCTTTGCCTCGTAACAGCGCTACCCGTCCTATCACTTTTGATTCCTGCTGTGCTTTCTTGCCGGTAGCCTTATTCTCCGCATCACACTCCGTATTTTCACAGAGACGGGCATCAAAATCTGTACCGCGAATACCAATTGTCGCTACCGATGTACTGACCCTGAAGGCATCCGGTTTACTTTTACTGATAAAACCGGTTAACGCTCTAAAACCACCCCTGAATAATCTCAAAAAGGCATTTTCCTTACCTTCTCTAGCATCCACATTGACAATTTTAAAAGATGTATCAGGACGCAGGGTCATCCGTGTCCCATCTTCCAGCTTAATCACTGCAAAGCCTGTTGACCCTGTATTTAATGTTTCGCCATTATGCAATGGCAAACCTTTACCCAGAATTCGTGGTGCATCATTACCTACCTGACCGGTCAGTACACCACGCGAAAAAGCTACCTCTCCAACTGCTGTGGCAGCCACACTGGAAAAGCTGGTCAACAGCAGACTGGCCATCAGCAGATTTCTAAAAAATGTTGTTTTGCTTTCCATTATCAGCCTCAAAAGCGGTAAACCAGATTGAAATGCGCTTTTGCATCTCCATCCTGATTAATCGTGGTATCAGCACCTCCTCCTTCTATGATCACACCGTAATCCAGAGAAATACTTAATTGCTGCTTCCATGACCAGCGCGTCCCTACACCGGCTGAAGACAGGTTGTAACTTTCGCCGTCAAAGCTCTCTCCAGAATTCAAAGTAACTCGAGCCTGATCAACAAAAATTAGAAAGCGGAAACCACTGTACGAAGGTGTCCATAACTCCAGTGAAATTTCTCTACCTGAATCGCCAGTTACAGAACGTTCTTCAAAACCCCGTAAAGAATTACTTCCACCCACGCCAAACTGTTCACCGGGTATCAGCAGGTCAGAACTTTTCTGCCCTGACAGGCCCGCGTGAATTAGCCAGTTTTCAGCAAAAACCTGGTCATAGGATAAATCGTATTTCAGCGTGCTCCAGCTATTGTCAGCTTCCTGCCGCACCGCAGCATAATCTTCATCGGTATTTGTAGAGCCCGAATCCAGGTTCATGGCGAACGATAAGCCACCGCTGAGAACGCCAGTTTTAGTGCTATAACTAAAGCCATAACCGAGTTCTAACGGGAAACTCAACACTTCCGACGTAATTATATTCCCACTCCCAAGGTCTATATCATTGTCAAAGGATTTGTACTTAAAGCCCGTTGACCATTGATGGTTCAAATTGCTATCCGACAATAAAGGACGAGTATAGGTAAAGCCTAACACCGAACCTTTACCTGTCACTGCTGCACCGTCCGCTACACTGCCAGAATTCACTTCAGAATCGGAAAACAGAAAATCCAGATTAGCGCCATGTTGATACAGTGGTATATGGTAATTAAAACCTATTTGCCTGGTAGCACTGGTATCCTGTGGGGACACAGTCAGGGTAGCCGTTATCGAGTGATCCAGATTGAACAAATTACCGTGTTGATAGCCCAACGTAGTTCTGAATTCTTCAGAATCGACACTACCGGTATTATCCAGGGTCAGGAAAAAAAGCTGAGGATTCTGATCCTGCACTGTCAATTCAGCATCGATAGCATCTTCTGCTTCACCTTCCTTAAATTTCAACAGAATATTTTTGGACGCATGATTATTGGCCAGCTTTAAGCGGCTCGATAACTCCCTGGTATTTGGCGTTGACCCCGGCTTCAGGAAAGGCAGGGAATGTTCAATATTCTGCCTGTCAAAATGCTTGTTACCGGAAATATTAATCGCGCCGATAGTAAAACGTACGATCTCTAATTCGACTGTGCCAGAGGTGAGTTGTTGAGGCGGTAAAGATACCCGATGAAAACTATAGCCTGCAGAAATCAATGCCTTTTCAAGTGCATCTGCTGCCGCCGACAAACCTTGCAGGCCGCTCTGCTCGCCTAAATAAGGTTGTAAAACTTTAAAAGCCTTATCGCCTAGCGGGTTCTCTCCAGTAATAGTAAAGCTATTGACAGTAAATGTAACAGGCTGATAACTGTCTTGTGCGTAACCAGGCTTTAGCAATAATGTAATAAATAAAAACAATAGAACTAACTTTACACATAACCGCATGACTTTATTATATTTAACCCATAGACATTTAAGCATAGTCATAGTCAGGAACCCTGTCCATTAATTTTATATTTTCTATTTTAAGGTGCATTTCACACCATATTATGCACAGCACTTTGCAAAACGAGTCGTTTTATCAAAATATTATTATCGACAACTGACATGCCAAGGTCACGAGCTCGACAAAGCAATGATGTCTGCCTGCCATATAGTAACTTCAGGGCCGTGAATAAGTGGGTTGCTGTAGCCGTTTCTGCTTTACGTTGACGCTCAAAAGCCCGCAAAGTCCTGCGTTGATAAATCACTTCACCCGACTTTACTATTTGATTCAGCGAGGCAACATCTGAAAACCCTAAATTAACGCCCTGTCCTGCCAGCGGATGCACACCGTGAGCAGCATCACCAATTAATAAAACCCGCCCTTCCAGCCATTTATCTGCCGCATGCCAGTTGAGTGGAAATCCGGCTCGCTTTCCGATAGAAGTGATACCACCAAGCTTAAATTCAAATGCCTCAGCCAGCTGCAACTTAAAATCTTCATCAGACATTTGCAGCAGTTGCTCGGCCCGAGCCGTATCTGCCGACCAGACTATAGAGCTCTGGCCATTCGACAATGGCAAAAATGCTAATGGGCCAGTGCTAAGAAATCGCTGCCATGCAGTATGGTCATGAGGTTTTTCGGTGCTCACATTAGCAACAATAGCCGTTTGCTGATAACTTCCAGTCGTTACCGGAATATGCAGCAACTCTCTCACCGAAGATTCCCTACCATCTGCTGCCAGTAAAAGTTTAGCCTGCAGTAATTGCCCGGACTTTATTGTGACCAGAACCTCATTATCAGACTGCTGGACAGACTTAAGCTGCTGCTCCTTAAAAATTGTAACATTAGGCAGATGAGTTAAATGCTGAATCAAAACCGATTGCAATAACCTGTTTTCGACTATAGTCCCCAAATGACTGATACCAATTTGCTCACAACTAAAGTTCATCGACGCAGCACCATGTTCGTGCCATACCGACATTTTATGGTAATCACAACAGCGTAACCGGCGCACATCCTGCCACACTCCCAGCTCATTCAATAACTGCTGAGAAGAAGGGCTTATTGCGGATACACGTAAATCATATTCATCCGCCAGTTTATTGTTCAACTGATCCAGATCCTGGCGCTCAATGAGCGCAACAGAAAAACCAGTTCTGGCCAAAGCCAGGGCAGCCGAAGCGCCTACCATGCCAGCACCCAGTACCAGCACGTCAAATTGTTGCTTCATTCAGAAGTTCCCCGCATCAAACTGCTACAACCCGACCCGTAACCCATGCCCTGCCAGCTCACTTCCTGTTTTATGAGCGGGCACAAATCAAGTGCCGCTAATGCTCCCGCTCTCAGATGACTTAATACAGGAATATTATTAGAAAACAGCTCAACCAGCCCATTACCATAGGTCACGGCCTGATTTTGATCATCGGCACGCTTTTGTTGATATAGCTCAAGCTGTGCCTGTAGTTGATCAGAATACAGGTCCCGACCTGACATCAAATCAAATAATACGCCGATATCACGCAACGCAAGGTTAAACCCCTGACCGGCTACCGGGTGCAGAGAATTAGCTGCATTGCCAATCAAAACAGCCCGTCCGGCTGTCAACCGACTGGCCCTGGTCAGCTTCAAATCGAAACGAACCCTTGTTCCGATCTGTTCAAATAAACCCAGACGATAGCCAAATTTACGATATAACTGCTGCATAAATACAGCATCCGATGACTGCATTAATGCGTCAGTTCTGAGCGGGGTATTGGTCCACACCAGCGCGTATCGTTGATTAGGCAAAGGTAATAAGGCGAGAGGCCCATCTGCAGTAAAACGCTCGAAAGCACAACCCGTGGAAGGCTGCTTAATCTTTACATTGGTGACGATTGCAGCCTGATTATATTCCATGGTTTCAGCCGTTATGCCTAAATGCTCCCGCACCGAAGAACCGGCACCATCCGCTGCCACCAGCAAAGCGGCATTTAAGCTGTCAGGATTTCCCGCAAAGTCATACTGCAAAGTGACAAAGGTATTGTTTTGCTGAACTGAGATGACTTTAGCGGGCGTCATTAATTCAATATTGGGTTCTTTTTCAGCTGCTTCCAGCAGGTTCTGAATCAAATGATGATATTCGATAACATAACCCATCGCATCCAGTTGTAAATCTGAGGCTTTAAGACGGGTAACTCCAAAATGACCGGCGCTGGAAACATGAATATCAGTTATCGCGGCTGCATATTTTCGCAACCCTTGCCACAAACCTAATGATTGAAAAATCTGAATGGTTGAATACGAAAGAGCGATAGAGCGAGCATCCAGTTCTGCCGGATCCGCCTGTTTTAAATCGAAAGCTTCCAGTAGTTTAACCTGTCGCCCCTGTCTTGCAAAGGCAATGGAGGCAGCAAGGCCAACCAGTCCTCCACCTACTATGCATACATCCACATCCATAACAATCAACCGGCCATCAGCGCTTCAATTTCTTCTACCGCTGAAGGTAGGCTGGCAGTCAATACTTCATTTCCGCTAGCTGTAACCAGCACATCATCCTCGATACGAATACCTATATTCCACCACTTTCGATGAATCCCTTTACTGTTCGCTGGAATATATATTCCCGGCTCAACGGTTAACACCATACCCGGCTCCAGTAATCGCCATTGTTCACCCACTTTATAATCGCCAACATCATGTACATCCAGACCCAGCCAGTGCCCGGTTCTATGCATGTAAAACCGCCGGTAAGCGTGTTCTTTCATCAACTTTGCCAATGTGCCTTTCAGTAATTTGAGCTCTAACAGCCCTTTGGTAATTACCCGTACTGCCGCATGATGAGGGTCATTCCAGTGATTACCCGGTTTCACTTTTTTTATCGCTGCCTGCTGCGCCTCTAACACGATTTCATAAATATCTTTCTGGGCTGGACTAAAACGACCATTAACAGGAAAAGTACGCGTGATATCAGAGGCATAACCTTCCACCTCACAACCGGCATCAATTAATAATAAATCCCCATCTTTGAGTTGCTCTGAATTTTCTGTGTAATGCAAAATACAGCCATTTTCACCGCCACCTACTATTGGAGGGTAAGCATGTTGGGCATTATTTAAACGGAATTCATGATTGTATTCGGCTTCAATGCTGTATTCGTATTTTCCGGGTTTGCATTGCTGCATGGCTCTTTTATGAGCCGCCACCGAAATTTTAGCCGCTTTCTTCATCAGGCCAATTTCAGCCCGGCTTTTATACAGACGCATATCGTGTATCAGATGATCCAGAGAAACATATTCATAGGGCACATGTGCACCAGAGCGGGATTTTTCTTTAATCTGGTTCACCCAACTCATTAACTGTTGATCAAAATCGGGGTAACGCCCCATAAAGTGGAACACCTTTTGACGATTTTCCAGTAAGCCGGGTAAAATTTCATCAATATCATCGATCGGAAATGAATCATCAGCAGCATAATCATCAATTGCACCCTGCTGCCCCGCTCTACGACCATGCCAGGTTTCCTGTAGAGGATCTTTTTCACGACAGAACAACACGTATTCGCCGTGCTTGCGTCCAGGAATCAATACTAAAACGGCATCCGGCTCATTAAAACCCGTCAGATATAGAAAATCACTATCCTGCCGGAACGGATAATCCACATCACGATTTCTGGTCTGTTCGGATGAGGATGAGACAATCGCTATATTGCCTTTGCCGACCATTTTTATTAATTGATTACGTCGACGTTTAAACTCTGTCTGGGTCATTCAGGGGCCTCTAAAAAGTCCTGTTATTAAGTTAAACTGCAATAATGTTTATTCGATACTACAAACCAGCAAACGAGTATAAATAAAAACAGTTTTGAATAACCATCATTTATTCTGCCACTCACCTAATGCACCAGTGATGAAGTTTTTAGCGGGTTAAGCTCTTCATTCATGTATACCACTGACAGCCTGACATGCTCCACAATCTCTATATAGACCACCTCAGTTTCATCAGTCTCTTCTTCGTCATGCCCAAGTTGACTAATTTCCAGTAAATCCTCCAGACATTCTCGTCCCTGCTCTGACAAACCTCTTACTAAAGCTTCACCGTTTAAAGCTAAACCATACAAAAAGCCCTGGCACCAGCTTGCCAACCCTAATAAACGTATTGCAAACTCATCACTATCATCAGGTAATAATAATTCCAGAGACATATCATCCGAATAAAGCTGCTGTTTAGTCTGATCGAATAATTCCTGTAATAACTGAAGGTGCTCCTGCGCCAGTAAGTCATTCTGCTCAGGAATATCATCCAGTGTAAACTTTATCCATTTGGCGATATCCTGTTGGCCAAGCAACAAACCACACAATGTACCATGCGCTTCTGCCGCATCGGTTACCGCCTGTAACTTTTCCAGAGCATTTTGTACACTATCAAAATCGAACATGGTATTGATTCAAAATATTTATCCGGGTTATTATTTTATTAGAAAAACAAAGCTAATGGGGCTTTATTTTCCGCTTTATATTGAAATCCTGGCACTATCGACTCATCAAAATATTTCTATAATCATGTAAAAGTCATAAACTATGATATAAGTAACTTCTAACACATAGTATTATCCAGTTGACAGTTAATCATTGATTACCAAAAATACCTTATGGATCCCAATAATAAAACCTATTCCGAGTCAGACCTGCAAAAGCTTGAGAATCAGATAGATCAACTCATCGAGACTGTGGGCCAGCTAAAACAGGAAAATACCAGTCTGCGACATCAGCAGGATAACCTTATGTCCGAACGCTCTCAACTGATTGAGAAGACAGAATTAGCACGGACTCGAGTAGAAGCCATGATAACACGATTAAGATCTCTGGAATTTAGCTCATGAGCAACGCTTTACCGATAAATATTTCTATACTCGACAAAGAGTACAAAATTGCCTGTCCTTCTGGCGAGCAGTCAGCTTTACTCGCTTCTGCGGAGTACCTCGACCGTAAAATGCGTGAAGTCAGGGATAGTGGCAGTATCATTGGATCTGAACGTATTGCTGTTATTACAGCCCTGAATATTGCTCATGATTTATTAAATTCCAGTCAACCCCAGAACGACCTGAGCGAAGATATTCCTCCACGTTTAAAAAATCTTGAACATAAAATTTCTATTGCTTTAGAAAAAGCCCGTCAACTGGAAATTTAATGAGCAGGGCCGGGTCATAAAAAAAACTACACGGATGGTCGTGCAAAAACCTGAAAAGTGTCGTATAGTTTTATTTACCAACTGCGGTGTTTGTTAGCACCTTCATGTACCTTGAGCCTATTTATCAACTTCGGGATTTATTGTGTCATTCTGGTGTGCATGCCCGAGTTAAATCGGGAAGCCTGATGAATACCCGTTTATCCCACCTGAACCTGCCGGTTCAAGGTTGATAGAGCGCGACGGCACCGTGGTTGGTTACTTCCAATAAATATGAACTCACAGCAGATACGCAAAAAATACCGTCAAATTCGACGTATTCTTCCTGCCGTACAACAAATAAAAAATGCCCGCTTAATAAAGAAGAATTTAAATCATTTCTTTGAGTTTTCGAGCCAGCTCAGAATTGCTGCTTATAGTGCCGTACAGGGCGAAATATCATTGAACCCGTGGATTGCGGACAACCGGAAGCAGCACATTTATCTTCCAAAACTGTATGAAACTATCGCCCCACAACTACGCTTCGCTGAACTCACCGGAAACACGCAATGGAAAAAAAATCGTTTTGACATTTTAGAGCCGGATGCTAACTGGAGTAATTGCTTACATGCGCGTCAACTCGATATTATACTTGTTCCGTTAGTTGCCTTTGATAGAACAGGATATAGATTAGGCATGGGTGGGGGCTATTACGACCGAAGCCTGGCATTCAGGCGAACCCGACAAAAATGGCTCAAACCGCGACTGATCGGCATCGCTCACAGCTGTCAGGAATACCCGGGCTTACCGCACCAGGACTGGGATATTCCGCTGGATTTAATCATCACTGAAAATGAAATTATTACACCCAGAATAATTAAATGATTATTTTAAAAACAGGCTGTATGCACGGTTATTTGTTTCCTCCCAGTAAGGCAAATCAATCTGCTTTAAAAACAGCTTAAATTCTTTATATTCGGTTGTCTCAACCTGTAAACCCATTAAAATCCGACCGTAATCAGCGCCATGATTTCTATAATGGAATAGACTGATATTCCAGCGACGCCCGACCAGTGTTAAAAATTTTAATAAAGCACCCGGCTTTTCAGGAAATTGAAACCGATACAGTAATTCATTTTGCACGCCTTTCCCGGGACACCCACCCACCATGTATCGCGTGTGCAATTTAGCAACCTCATTATCAGTCATATCCTCTACGACATATTTTTTCTGTTCGAGATGACCAATAATCTGTTCTTTTTCGGCAATGCCATGAGTCATTTGAATACCCACAAAAATTCGCGCTTTATTCGCATCGGTAAAACGATAATTAAATTCTGTTATCTGGCGCTTACCGATCAACTGGCAAAACTTTTTAAAACTACCCGGTTTTTCAGGAATTTCTACCGCCAGTAAAGCTTCTCGATATTCACCGATTTCAGCGCGTTCTGATACATGCCGCAAACGATCAAAATTCATATTGGCGCCACTATTAATTGCCACTAATGTCTGCCCCTGAACTCCATGCTTTTCAACGTATTTTTTTAAGCCTGCCAATGACACCGCTCCGGCTGGTTCACAGATAGCACGCGTGTCATCATAGGTATCCTTGATAGCCGCACAGATTTGGTCTGTAGAGACAGTGATCACCTCATCAACCCGATTACGGATCATTTTAAACGTATTCCGCCCGATTTGACTAACCGCCACACCGTCAGCAAAAATTCCAACTTCTTTTAACTTCACCCTACGTTTTGCCTTCATTGCGGCGGCCAGACAGGCTGCATCTTCAGGCTCTACACCAATCACCTTGATAGAGGGCTTGACAGCTTTAAGAAACCCGGCTATTCCAGCAAGCAAGCCGCCACCGCCCACCGGCACAAAAATAGCTTCAATACCATCCGGATATTGTCGAATAATTTCATGTGCAATAGTCCCCTGCCCGGCCATCACATCAAAATCATCATAAGGGTGAATGAAAAAAAGCTTCTCTTCCTCGGCTAATTGCAGACTATATTTGTAGGCTTCATCGAAATTATCTCCGCTTAGAACCACCCTGGCACCGTAAGCTTTAACAGCCTTGACTTTGATTTCTGGTGTGGTTAATGGCATCACAATGATTGCCTGAATATTCATCTTGCGGGCCGACAGCGCAACCCCTTGAGCATGATTCCCGGCAGAGGCGGTAATAACACCTTTTATATCGGGGTATTTCTGAATGACCTGAAAAATTTTATTAAAAGCACCTCTCAGTTTGAATGAAAAAACGGGCTGTAAATCCTCCCTTTTCAATAAAACCTGATTACCTAAACGCTGAGAAATTCCGGGCATGGCATCCAATGGGGATTCAATGGCAACATCATAAACCCGTGCTGTTAATACTTTTTCAAGAAAATCTGGAACTGGCATTTGTATCCCTCAATATTAAGCGCTCATTATCGGGAAAGGTTTCAGCTTAAGCAATAAAACTATCCTTTAATCTAACCAATGGCCCTAAGTTTCAATAGATTGTCATAAATCAATATTAAATAACTGATTTGCCATGACATTTAATGCTTCTATGGGTAATATTTCGCAACTAAAAAATCAGGAATAATTATGACAGCAGATGAAAAGAAAAAACTGGCCGCATACGCAGCACTTGAATATGTGGAAGCAGGCTCAGTCATCGGAGTAGGAACAGGATCAACAGTCAACCATTTCATAGATGCCATAGCCGAAAAAATGAAAGGCTCAGTTGAGGCTGCTGTTTCCAGTTCTGAAGCTTCTTCGAAAAGAATGAAGCAACACGGCATTCCGGTTATCGACCTGAACTCTGCCGGAGAATTATCCATTTACGTAGATGGAGCCGATGAATCTAACCACCATCTGCACCTGATCAAAGGCGGCGGTGGCGCTTTAACTCGAGAGAAAATCGTAGCCGCTGCCAGTAAAACTTTTGTTTGTATTGCAGACGATACCAAACTGGTCGATGTGTTAGGCGAATTCCCACTTCCAGTAGAAGTCATTCCTATGGCTAGAAGTCTGGTTACCCGGGAACTGGTAAAACTCGGTGGCCAACCGGTATGGCGTGAAAATTTTGTAACAGATAACGGTAATATAATACTGGATGTGCATAATCTTCAGATAATGGACCCCTTGAAACTGGAAACCCAGATTAACCAGATGGCGGGGGTCGTCACAGTCGGTATTTTTGCTCATAGACCAGCGGATATATTATTACTGGGTGGCGAAGATGGGGTTAAAGCCGTTAAAGCATAAAAAAAGCCGGGTTATCTGGACCAGATAACCCGGCTTAGCTGTTAACTGTATATTATTCCGGTACAGTCACCGTTAAGCCCAAAGTTTGCCAGACCTGCATTCCACCCCGATAGTACAAAAGCTTACTGGCCGGATATCCCAGCTCAAGCAACCCTTTTATAGCCCGTGGAGACTGGCCACACCACATACCGTTACACCATAAAACAAGTTTCTTTGCGCTTGTAAAATCCCATTCATCATTTTTTTGATCACCTCCCATCAAACCCATTTCCTCCATAGCCCGGGAAAACCCACCTACATCGCCTCGCCTCTTAGCACCCAGCGTTTTCATCACATCTATTAACTGAGGATCGTCAATGTCCAGCGAAAATATGGTGAAGGGTATATTAACAGAACCAGGTATCGTTCCTCGTTTCCACCATGCCGGTGTCCTGGCGTCAATAATTAAACCCTTTCCATCCAGTAGCTCATTTTCCATAAAGTCGAAAAGCTCCAGCTGAGCAATCGTTTTAACACCTTCACCAGCATCCATCGGCTGAATACAAAAAGGAGGGCACTTTCTGGAGGTTTTGGCAAAGCCACCTTCCAGCACATGATCCTGATCCTGAATTCTTTGAATTTTAATTAATTTATTTTTATGAATAACCTCAACAAATTCTCTGTCTGGAGTCAATTTCACATCCAGAGCCTGAACGCTGCCGACCCAAACCATTAAACAAAGTAAATAAATTTGTCTGACCATGCATTTCTCCACTATTTCTTATTGACCTGTAATATTTTTTCTCTGACTTTCTGCGGATCAGGGTTATTTTTATAAAACTGATATACCTCTTCCTGCCCACTGTCACTTAACCGCTTAAAGAATAAATAACTGCCCATATAATTATTTTTAAGCACAATCCCTAATTGCTCAATAGTTAACCCAGGTAACAGTTCTGCAATTGCACCACCTTTTTTACCTTGCGCTACACCATTAAATAGTTTTTCTTTTGCCGCAAATGATTTTTTTTGCAAGTTTTTTGTTTGGCCATCCAGCTCAAGACCGGAGGCTTCACCTTCCAGTGAATTCAAATAATCTGAATTTGATGATTGGGCATAGGCCGCATTAACAAACAAATGGAGACACAGGATTTTCACCCATAAAACAGCTTTAAACTTTTTTTGCAGACATAATCTGAAATACTTCAAAGTAATACCTGTATAGCGTGACAGTTAAAAATTACTCATTTAATAATAGGTTTATCCAATGTTACTTTTACAGTAATTATTATATGAATTTATTACTAAAAGACTATTCCGGCCCGCCAGCCTTGTCAAGAACCCAGGCTTTTAAATCCCATTTAATTACATAAACTTACATCACTTTTTTAAAAAATTAATTAAATATTATTCATTGCTTAGCGGGCATAAAAAAACCTGCCGCAGCAGGTTTTTTATGCGAAACGTTAAAATTTTTAACGTTTGGAGAACTGAGTAGCTCTACGAGCTTTACGTAAACCAACTTTCTTACGCTCAACTTCTCTAGCATCCCGTGTTACATAGCCTTCTTTTCTAAGTGCAGGTCTAAACGTTTCATCATATTGCAACAATGCACGAGTAATACCCAATCTTATAGCACCAGCCTGACCGCTGGGACCACCGCCGGCAACACTGACATTTACATCAAATTTTTCCATTAAATCAACAGTTTCTAATGGCTGACGGACAACCATTCGTGAAGTCTCACGACCAAAGTAATCATCAATTGATTTCTTGTTGATAGTGATACTTCCATTACCGGATTTCAAATAAACACGAGCTGCTGAGCTTTTGCGACGGCCAGTTCCATAATACTGTTCTGTAGACATAATCTTCTCTTAAATATCTAATACTTGAGGTTGTTGAGCAGCATGCTGGTGATTCTCTCCGGCATAAACCTTTAACTTTTTAAACATTGCACGGCCTAACGAATTTTTAGGCAACATACCTTTTACTGAATTTTTCAAAATACGATCAGGATGAGTTGCACGTAACTTAGCCAGATTAACAGACTTTAAATGCCCAATATAGCCAGTATAGCGATGATACATCTTATCCTGCTCTTTATTACCAGTAACTTTCACCTTTTCTGCATTAATCACTACGATGTAATCGCCAGTATCAACGTGAGGAGTATATTCTGGTTTGTGTTTACCACGTAATCTACGAGCGATCTCTGTAGACAAGCGACCCAGAGTCTTATCAGCAGCATCTACAACGTACCAGTCACGTTTCACTGATTCTGGCTTTGCACTAAAGGTTTTCATAAAATTTCCTAACTCGCTCTATAGCGATTGTCTTCTTAAAGAAAGGGCGCGAATACTAGCGGATTTAAGCCATGATGACAAGACTCAAAGTGTCGTTATTTTCTATATTTTCAATTTATTCATTTAATACCCCATTAGAGAGTAAAAAACATTGTATCGCAATGAAAAAATTGTTAAAAAAGGGCGTGGCAAAAAGCCACGCCAAAACCACCAAAGGAGGATGGAGGAGTTATGCCGGGAAGACGAGGGGCGTCTTCCGTTATCAGCATATAAGCATTATCTAATATAGATTAGGCTTTGTCAACATAACTCCTTCATTTTTTACTCAAATTAATTCACATATGAAAACACTCTCTGTCATCGACCTCTTATTAATTGAGCTCGAACATAGTTTACGAACCTGCCAGGTTAAACCAGCCATTGGGGCATCACGACCCTATCCTGCTGAAGGAACAGATGAAACTGATCTCAATGACCAGCAAACAAAACATATCGCCGGTTTAATGCGCGTGAACAATGCAGGTGAAGTTGCTGCCCAGGGGCTATATCGCGGTCAGGCTATTTCAGCTAGAAATAAAACTATCAAAAATGACATGCTGCAGGCAGCAAGTGAAGAAAATGAGCATTTGAACTGGTGCCAGACACGACTCAAAGAACTCCATTCAAAGCGCAGTTTGCTTGATCCCTTCTGGTATTGGGGGTCATTTAGCCTGGGGCTAGGCGCCGGATTGATAGGTGATAAATGGAGCCTTGGGTTCGTCGAAGAAACCGAAAACCAGGTAGCAAAACACCTGGATAACCATTTAAATCAATTGCCTGAACAGGATCATCGAACACAACGCATTTTACAAACCATGCAACAGGATGAAATGAAACATGCTGTTTATGCGCACAATGCCGGTGCAGCAAAATTGCCAAAACCCGTACAACAGGCAATGAACCTGGTGAGCAAGATTATGACATTTAGTGCTTATCGAATTTAACTAAATACTATTATTAATCCACTTTTTCACTGACAGGCTAATCTCATCCATAAAAAGTATGAGCTAGGCCGCCTCTATAACTTCGAAATCATGTGTTATTTCCGCCATCTTGCCTAACATAATAGAGGCAGAACAATATTTTTCGGCGGACAGGCTAATGGCTTTTTCTACTTTAGCCGGATCCAGGCCTCTACCACTAACAATAAAATGTAAATGTATGCGGGTAAACACCTTGGGCGACTCTTCGGCTCGATCATAATCCAGCTCAACTTCACAATTTGCTACCTGCTGCCTCGATTTTTTTAGAATAAGCATTACATCGAATGCGCTGCAGCCACCTAGGCCCAAAATTAGCATTTCCATCGGACGAACTCCAAGATTTTGCCCACCAAATTCAGGAGGGCCATCCATTACAACAGCATGACCACTAGCCGACTCACCTACAAAGGTCATATTATCCAGCCATTTAACTTTCGATTTCATCATTATCTCTTGTGAATAGGTAAATTTATGTTATGTTGTCGCGGTTCTTATAATTAAAATAAACAGGTAAGTTCGTGAGTCTTGAACCCATACAAAAATTACAGCCCCGCAGCAATCCTGCTCTGGAAAATTTTTTAAAGCATTGCCATAAAAAAATTCTGCCAGCGAAGCAAACTATAATACATGCCAGAGATGAATCACACACCCTTTACTACATAATCGATGGATCCGTCAGTGTGGTAATCGAAGATGAAGATTGCAATGAAATCGTACTGGCTTATCTAAATGCCGGTGACTTTTTTGGTGAAATGGGCTTATTTGAAAAAAACCTGAAACGTAGCGCCTGGGTTATCACTCGCAGTGAATGCGAAATCGCTGAAATTCATTATAACCAGTTCATGATTCTGGCCAGGGAAAATCCTGAAATACTGTTTCAGCTTTCAGCACAACTTGCTGACCGTTTGCGTGATACCAGTCGTAAGGTGAGTAATCTTGCATTTATGGATGTTACCGGTCGTGTAGCAAGGGCTTTACTGGATCTGGCAAAACAACCGGATTCACTGACACACCCTGATGGTATGCAGATAAAGGTTACCCGTCAGGAAATTGCTAAAATAGTTGGTTGTTCGAGGGAAATGGCTGGCAGGGTCATCAAAAATCTGGAAGAAGACGGCCTGATTTCAGCACACGGAAAAACAATTGTGGTTTTCGGCACGCGATAGATAACTGATAATATCCGTTATACAGCGAAAATTTTAGCCAGTGCTTCTCCCGGATCACTGGCGCGCATAAAAGCCTCACCTACCAGAAAAGCATTCACCTGATGGTCTCGCATGAACCTGACATCTTCTCTGCTGTGAATCCCGCTTTCGGTTACTACAAAGCAACCTTCAGGTAGCAGATGTAGCATATGCAAGGTAGTTAATAAACTGGTTTCAAAAGTTCTAAGATTGCGGTTATTAATACCGATCATCGGCAAATCAAGCTCAAGCGCACGTCGCATTTCCTGTTCATCATGTACTTCAACCAGCACATCCAGCCCAAGCTCTAGCGCCTGCTGATATAATTTAATCAGTTGCTCCTGCTCCAGTGCCGCTACAATTAACAACACACAATCTGCACCCATAACCCGGGCTTCGACCAACTGATAAGAGTCTATAATAAAATCTTTACGTATGACGGGCAGGTCACAGGCAGCTCTTGCAGCAACCAGGTATTCATCAGCACCCTGAAAAAAATCGATATCGGTCAACACAGAAAGACAGGCAGCACCGCCCTGTTGATATTGTTGCGCTATTTCGGCAGGATTAAAATCTTCACGGATAACCCCCTTACTGGGAGATGCTTTTTTAATTTCGGCAATTACCGCAGGTAATTGTTGCTGCAGCTTATTTTGCAGACTATTTACAAAACCCCGTACCTCAGAAGCCCCCGTTAACTGTTTCTCCAGCACAGTCTGTGATTTAAGCGCCTTCCTGTCGATTATTTCCTGCTTTTTCCTGGCCAGAATTTTATTCAGTATATCTGCTTTATCTGTCATAACATCAGGCGTTCGTTTTAGTGACCAGATTTTTCAAAACATCTCTGGCAGCACCACTGGCAATAGCCTGTTGCGCCAGTTGTATACCCTGCTGATGCGATTCAGCGAGACCGGAAACATAAATAGCAGCTCCTGCATTCAGACACACAATATCAAGTGCAGCACCTTGCTCATTATTAAAAATAGAATTTATCATGGCTAAACTTTGCTCAACACCATCCACACAAATACTGGATAAATCCGCAATTTTTAACCCGAAGTCCAGAGGATTAATCTGGTAGGTATTAACGTCACCATCTTTTAACTCAGCCACAAAAGTACTGGTCGAAATGCTGATTTCATCCATGCCATCATCGGCATGCACCACCATCACATGACGGCTGCCCAATTGCTTTAAAACATTTGCTACCGGTTCAACCAGTTCTTTATCAAATACACCAATCACCTGATTAGGAGCAGCTGCCGGATTAGTCAAAGGGCCTAATACGTTGAAAATTGTTCGTACTGACATTTCACGCCTTGCACTTATGGCATAGCGCATTGCACTATGATGATTTTGCGCAAATAAAAATCCGACACCAACTTCGTCAATACATAAGCCGACCTGTTCGGGAGAAATATCCAGTTTTACTCCTGCAGCTTCCAGCACGTCGGCACTGCCAGACTTACTGGAAACCGAACGATTACCATGCTTGGCAACATGTGCACCCGCTGCCGCTGCCACTATGGCAGAAGCCGTTGAAACATTAAAACTACCCGATGAATCGCCACCCGTTCCACAGGTATCCACCAGATTATCCGATGTGGTTTCAACTTTTGTTGCCAGCTCACGCATCACGCTGGCAGCAGCAGTAATTTCATCGACAGTTTCTGTTTTCATGCGTAGCCCGACCAGGAAACCACCAATCTGTGAAGAGGTTGCCCCACCGGTCATTATTTGATGCATGACATCGGTCATTTCTTCGCGCGATAAATCCTGCCTGTTGATCACGGCGTTAATTGCCTGCTGTATATTCATATTATTGTCACTATATTTTGGTATTCAGGAAATTTTGTAGTAATTCATGTCCATATTCTGTCAATATCGATTCAGGATGAAACTGAACGCCTTCAATCGCTAAAGTTTTATGCCGAATGCCCATGATTTCATCCAGTTTGCCATCCGCTGTTTGGGTCCAGGCAGTTACCTCAAGGCAATCAGGTAGACTTTCTTTTTCGATAACCAGAGAATGGTAGCGAGTCGCCTCGTATGGCATGGCCAGATTAGCAAAGACCCCCTGACCATTATGATAAATCATCGATGTTTTACCATGCATAATTTGCTGAGCATGTACAATTTTTCCACCAAACACCTGGCCGATGCTTTGATGCCCAAGACAAACGCCTAGCAATGGTTTTTTTCCAGCCATGGCTTCTATAACTGGCATGGATATCCCGGCTTCATTGGGTGTACAGGGACCAGGAGACAGCATGATATGACTGGCGCTGTTCTGTTTAACCTGCTCAACAGTGTATTGATCGTTTCGCACCACTTCGACTTCAACCTGAAGTTCGCCCAGATATTGCACCAGGTTATAGGTGAAAGAGTCATAGTTATCGATCATCAATACTTTCATGATTGACTCTCCTCTGACTGAGCACAGGGATCATGTGGAGATAACCCGGACTCGGCCAATGCCACAGCCCGAAAAATTGCACGACCTTTATTCATTGTTTCAGCCCATTCATTTTCCGCTACCGAATCATACACGATGCCGGCACCCGCCTGAATATACAGTTTCTTATCCCTGATTACTGCGGTACGAATTGCTATTGCTGTATCCATATTTCCACTCCAGGAAAGATACCCTACTGCACCAGAGTAAATACCGCGTTTCACCGGTTCCAGCTCGTCGATAATTTCCATTGCCCTTATTTTCGGCGCACCGGAAACTGTACCTGCCGGGAAAGTAGCCCGCAGTACATCCATAGCAGACAGTCCCGGTTTAAGCTTACCTTCAACATTCGACACGATGTGCATCACATGCGAGTAATGCTCCACGATCATTTTATCGGTAAGCTTGACCGTACCTGTCTGGCTCACTCTACCTGCATCATTTCGTCCCAGATCAATCAGCATCAAATGCTCCGCCAATTCTTTAGGATCATTCAGTAATTCCTGCTCCAGATCTTTATCCTGTTGCGCAGTTTTACCGCGAGGGCGTGTACCGGCAATCGGTCTCACCGTTACCTCTCCTTCCTCCAGGCGCACCAGAATCTCAGGAGACGACCCCACCACAAAATGATCACCCAGATTCAGGTAATACATATAAGGTGATGGATTTAAACCGCGTAAAGCGCGATATAGACTGAGCGGTTCTGAATTGAATGGAATTGACAACCGTTGAGAGAGCACAATCTGCATCGCATCGCCATCAATAATATACTGGCGAGCCTTGTCCACCGCCTGCATATATCCTTCGCGGGTAAACTCTGACTCAAAGTCTTTTTCCTTAATCTCGCCAGTATTAACCTCTTCTGGTAAATCGAGCTGACATTGCTGAATCTTTGCAACCAGTCCATCAAGTTTCTGCTGACCTTGCTGGTAGGCATCCGGCTGGCTCGGATCGGCATACACGATAATGTATAAACGGGATGCGAGGTTATCGAATACCACCAGCTGTTCACTCAGCATAAGCAGGATATCTGGCGTATTATGCTTATCCGGGTTCGGGCAATTACTAAGTTTAGGCTCTATATAGCGAATGGTGTCATAGCCGAAATACCCCACCAGTCCACCATTAAAACGTGGTAGGCAGTCAAATTCTGCAACCTTAAAAGATTCCAGATAGTTTTCAATATATTGCAGAGGATCATCGACAGTTTGTCGATCAATTACCTGATCATCGGTTTCCAGAGTCACCTCATGACCAAAAACTTTCAGGCGGGTAGAACAACCTAAACCGATAATAGAATAACGCCCCCATTTTTCACCGCCCTGAACTGATTCAAACAGGTAACTGTATGGATTATTGGCTAATTTTAGATAGACACTGAGCGGTGTATCCAGATCGGCAAAAACTTCTCTGGCAAGGGGAATAAAGTTATAGGATGACTTTAATTGTTCAAATTGTTGCTGATTCATGATAATGACCTGGCAAATAATTAACGGGTAAAAAGAGGTTAAGACGCAGTTAAATTCACCATCGCCAGTTACTTTTTACTTTACCGTTAATTAAATGCATAGCTGTCATTTTCAGACCAGTTTAAATATATTGTTTAAGTTCTGTGAAAGAATCTATCACAGCATCAGGGTCATAGCTACGGATATCTTCACCGTGATTATAACCATAGCTCATGCAGATAATTTGAAATCCAGCAGCTCTGGCAGCCTTCACATCAGATTGTGAATCACCCAGCATCATAGAGTTTTCAGGTTTCACTGACATACGTTCGGCTGCTGTCAACAAAGGTAAAGGATCCGGCTTTTTCCTGGGTGTATCATCACCACAGATCACCACTTCAAAATAGTCCTGAATTCCAAGATCTTTTAGAATTGGTAACGTAAACTCACCGGCCTTATTGGTTACACAACCAAGTCTATAACCACTTTGCTTCATGTAATCCAGCCCTTCTTTTACCCCGTCATAAAGATGACTGCGTTTAGAGGTATTGTCTGCGTATAAATCACGAAAAATGGGCAGAGCTTTTTCATACAGACTCTGATCAGGCTCTCCATCCAGTTGATTAATCAGTCCTCTTTTAACCAGACGCTCGACACCATTCCCAACCCAGTGACGAACAGCTGTTTCACCGCGTTCCGGCATATCCAGCTGTTTGAGCATTTCATCAACACAATAAGCGAGGTCAGGCACGCTGTCTACCAGCGTGCCATCAACATCGATCAAAATCATTTCAGGTTTAGCGATACTCATTACAACAACTAAACTTTAGCTAATTCATCACGCATTTGCTTTACGATTGTATTATACGTATTTGCATCTGCATCATTAGCTCCACCGAAGATTCCCGACCCGGAAACAAACATATCTGCTCCAGCCGCTGCAATTTCCGCGATATTATCAACTTTTACACCACCATCAACTTCAAGACGAATATCGTAACCGGAATCATCGATCATTTTTCTGGCCTGACGTAATTTATCCAATGTGGCCGGTATAAAGCTTTGACCACCAAATCCGGGGTTAACTGACATTAATAACACAACATCAATCTTATCCATCACGTAGTTGAGGTAATCAAGAGATGTGGCAGGATTAAAAACCAGACCTGATTTACAGCCACTTTCACGAATCAGTGAAAGGCTGCGATCAATATGTTCAGAAGCTTCAGGATGAAAAGTAATAAAACTGGCACCCGCCTTGGCAAAATCAGGAATGATTCTATCCACTGGCTTCACCATCAAATGCACATCAATTGGTGCTGTCACTCCATGGTTACGCAAAGCATCACAAACCAACGGGCCTATAGTGAGGTTTGGAACATAGTGATTATCCATCACATCAAAATGTACAACATCACAACCTGATGCAATAACATTATCTACTTCTTCACCTAAACGTGCGAAATCAGCCGACAAAATTGAAGGCGCGATAAGAAAATCAGACATAACTAACTCCTAAGCTAAAAAAATTTAGAGGCGAATGTACACGAAATATAATTATATTTCACCTGTCTCAATCAAATACTGAAGCCTTAATTAAAAAACAGTTAGAATAGGTTTTATTTTATCGGGAGTTTTCTAATGGGTTTAAGCTTGGCACTGCATGTACTATCAATTATTATCTGGGTAGGCGGAATGTTTTTTGCGTACATGATTTTAAGACCAGTCGCAGCCAGTCAACTGGAACCCGCCGTTAGACTCAAATTATGGCGAGGAACTTTCGGGAGCTTTTTTCCGTGGGTTTGGGTAGCTATCGTCCTGACCCCATTGACCGGTATCATGCTAACCAGTCCTTACAATGGATTTGGCAATTCTCCAGTTCATATACATATAATGACTACTCTCGGGATCATTATGATGCTGATATTTATGCATGTCTATTTCGCACCGTTTAAAAAGCTCAAACAGCACCTCGATGCAGGGGATATACCTGCCGCAGCTGGTAAATTGAATCAAATTCGAATATTGGTGGGGATCAATACTTTACTGGGGGGGTTAACGGTTATAGTGGCCACAGCTGGAAAGTACTACCTGTTGTGAACTAACTGGCTATAACATGTAACCATCCATGGCTACCAAGTAAAAGCTCGAAAATCGGGCTTTTTAATACCGCCTGGAATTTAAAGTGAGCCTATATAGGCCGCAAGATTTTGAATATCTGAATCACTTAAACCTGCAGCCATAGCATTCATCGTTGGGTTTTGACGTTTTCCGCTACGGAAATCTGTTAAATTTTGCTGAACGAAAGCCTCGTCTTTACCCTTTAAAGAAGGATATGCAGGCACCACACTAACACCACCA
>CALCSG010000235.1 GCA_937894085.1 uncultured Gammaproteobacteria bacterium
ACCGCTGAGGCACCAGCCTGTTTGATAGGATCCAGTTCAGAAACCGAAGTTTCAGAAGAAATGAGAATGAAAGGAGTATCCCTGGTCACCGGGTTTTCGCGCATTTCAAGCACTAACTCCTTGCCTGTCATATCCTCAAGAAACATGGCACTGATCACCAGTTCCGGTTGTTCAGTATCAATAATCGACAATGCCTGCTCTCCAGTATCGGCGGTGTCATATTGAGAAATACCCAGCTCTTCCAGTTGTTGAATCACAATTTTTTTTTGTGAAATCGATGGCTCAACTAACAGTACATATAACGAGTTTAAATAATGCTGCATGTTTAGTTTTTATTTTAAAAGTAATAGGGGGTTTAATGGTATATAGCACAATCCTGATTTTTAGTACCGAATAACTCTTCAGTGAAACAGATATTAGTTATAATGCATGTTTTTTAGCTCTTGACCCATGTACGCTCTAGAAATCAATCAACTCAGAAAAACTTACAAAAATGGCTTTGAAGCTCTCAAGGGTATTGACCTTAAAGTTCAGAAAGGGGATTTTTTTGCACTGTTAGGTCCTAACGGTGCTGGAAAATCGACCTGTATTGGAATTCTCTCTTCACTCATTAATAAAACTTCAGGTGAAGTGAAAATTTTTGGTCATGACCTGGAAAAGGAGGTTATTCAGGCCAAATCTAAAATAGGCATGGTACCGCAGGAATTTAATTTTAATATATTTGAACCGGTGGGTGAAATTATTGCTAATCAGGGAGGTTATTACGGCGTACCTTCAGTTGATGTAAAAAAACAATCGGAATATTTTCTGAAAGAACTCGGTTTATGGGATAAACGTTTTCTGCAGGCCAGAGATTTGTCTGGAGGGATGAAAAGACGTTTGATGATAGCAAGAGCCCTGATCCATAAACCGGAATTACTAATACTGGATGAACCCACAGCTGGTGTTGATATTGAGTTACGCCGCTCCATGTGGAAATTTATGCGCAACATTAATGATCAGGGTACGACCATTATTCTGACTACGCATTACCTGGAAGAAGCAGAACAAATGTGTCGAAATATAGCTATCATTGATCAGGGAAATATCATCAAGAATACCAGTATGAAATCACTATTAAGCACGTTAAATAACGAAACCTTTGTGTTTTATCTCAGGCAATCTGTCACTGAAGTTCCGCAAATTAATGGCGATTTTGAAGTCAGGCTTATCGATGAACATACACTGGAAGTGGATATTCCCAGGGAACAGACAATAAATAGTTTAATTTTGCAATTACATGGCCAGGGCCTGGAAATTGACCGAATGCGTAACAAGGTCAATCGACTGGAAGAATTATTCGTTTCACTTATCAACAACAAAGAAGCACCTGTTAAAAATTAAGCATCATGACTCAATTGCAAAAATACTGGATAGCCTATATCACCATCTCGCGTAAAGAAATTTTACGTTTTAGCCGAATCTGGGTGCAGACCATTGTTCCCCCCGTAATCACAGTTGCACTCTATTTTCTTATCTTCGGCAACCTTATAGGTGATCGAATAGGTGAAATGGATGGCATGAGCTATATCGATTTCATCATGCCGGGGCTGATCATGATGTCGATCATCACCAGTTCTTATGCCAACGTGGTTTCATCATTTTATGGCGCGAAGTTTTCAAAACATATTGAAGAAATGCTGGTTTCACCTATACCTAACGTTGTCATACTGCTGGGATTTTTAACCGGAGGTATAGCACGCGGCTTATCAGTTGGATTAGCAGTCACTATTGTCGCGCTGTTTTTCACCAGCTTTAATGTTTACAACCCATTGCTGGTTTTTACTGTGGCCCTGCTAACTTCCCTTTTATTTTCCCTGGCAGGCTTGATTAACGGTGTTTACGCAACAAGTTTTGATGATGTCTCCATCATCCCCACCTTTGTGCTTACACCTCTCACTTATCTTGGCGGCATTTTTTATTCCATCCAGTTATTACCCGAAATCTGGCAAAAAATATCTCTGATCAACCCTATTCTATATATGATAAATAGCTTCAGGTATGGTTTTCTTGGTGTTTCAGATATTGATTTATCCGTAGCTCTTCCGATCATTATAATTTTTATCGTGATTCTATTTACTGCGTGCATGTATCTATTAAACCGCGGAATAGGTATTCGAAATTGAAGCCGGAAAGTATTGAGTTAATAGATATCGGGGTAAACCTGACCAACAAACGACTTCTCGTTGATGTGGATGATATTTTGCAGCGGGCTGCACAGGTTAATGTTAATAAATTGATCGTCACCGGTACTTCCATTGAGCATAGTCAAATTGCCCTGGAACTGTGTGCTCAATTCCCGAATCAACTTTTTAGTACCTGTGGCGTTCATCCGCATGATGCCAAAGAGTGGAACCAGCAATCACTTGCGGAACTGGAATCGATGCTTAAACATTCCTGTGTAAAAGCGATAGGTGAAACGGGTCTTGATTTTAATCGCAATTTTTCCCCGAAAAAGCAACAAATCGATGTTTTCCAGCAACAGTTAGAGTTGGCAGTCAGCTGTAACAAACCCGTATTTCTGCATCAACGGGATGCTTTCGATACATTTTTAAATTTATTGCAGGAATACCGTGGGCAACTTAAATCTGTAGTAGTACATTGCTTCACTGACGATAAAAAAGCACTCTACAAGCTATTAGATCAGGATTGTCATATTGGCATCACCGGCTGGATTTGTGATGAACGTAGAGGGCAGGAACTGCAGAAACTGGTAAAAGACATCCCCGATAATCGGTTGATGCTGGAAACCGATGCACCCTACCTGCTTCCCAGAGACTTACCTGATAAACCGGCAGATAATACGAATTACCCTGAATATCTGCCACATATTTTACACACAGTTGCCCGATTACAAAACAAGCAGGAGCAAAATCTGGCTAGTGAGGTTTTAGCCACTACACAACAATTTTTTGAGGTTTAACATGCAGCCCGTCATTCATTCATTACACGTCTACCCCATCAAATCCTGTCAGGGCATAGACTATGACAGCGTTGAGTTAACTGACACCGGTTTTAAATATGACCGGCACTGGATGTTAGTCGACAAACAGGGAACCTTTCTGAGCCAGCGCAAACATCCCTCCATGGCTAAAATAAAAACCCTGATCACTGATGAAACCCTGGAGGTTTCAGTAGAAGGCTCTGCCACACTGGTGATTCCATTAAAAGACCAGAGCGATAAAAAAACACCGGTTATAATCTGGAAAGACAGTTGTCTTGCTACTATTGTGTCACCTGAAGCGAGCCAATGGTTTAGTAATTTCCTGGGTATAGACTGTGATCTGGTTACTCTGCCTGACACAGAACATAGACTGGTGGATACCAGATATGCCACCTCGAACCAGCGTGTCGGTTTTGCTGACGGCTTTCCCCTGCTAGTATTAAGTCGCTCATCCATAGACTTACTGAGTAACAAACTTGGTGAGCAGGTCAACATTAACCGTTTTCGGGCCAATATTATTATCGATGGTTGTGATGCTCATGAAGAAGATAGCTGGTCAAAAATAACCGTCAATAGCATTGATATTTTGTTAGCTAAAGCCTGCTCCCGTTGTGTAATACCCAGTATTGACCAGCTATCTTCTGCAAAACATAAGTCCCTTTTAAAGGTTCTGGCAACTTATAGAAGAACTGATGGCAAGGTATATGTAGGTCAAAATGGCTTACATCAGTCTAATGGAATAGTCTCAGTGGGAGACCCTGTTCTGGTAAGTAAAAAATGACCGGTCATCGTTTGGTATGAAAAAAAGTCACATATTTTGTGAAAATTCTCAGACTCTGTCTAAAATGAATATTGTCTAACTTTAAAATCAACAACTTTTAACAGGATTAGATACTTACATTGAAAATATAATTTATTTGTACGGATACATAATTCAAATAAAAAATGAACGATCAAACAAAATTACAATTCTACGCATCGACACCAGAAACCTGTGGTTACTTACCCGACCGACAGTCCATTAGTGCATTTGCAAATCCGCATATGGATATGGATATGCAAACTTATAACGAGCTAATTCAGTTTGGCTTCCGACGGTCTGGTGGCTATCTTTATCGACCACATTGTCCGAATTGTGAAGAGTGTGTTTCAGTTCGATTACCCGTCAACCAGTACCTGTTTTCACGCAATGACAAACGAACTATTCGCAAAAATGAAGATCTGGTCATGCATCAACTGGATGGAAAGTTTGTAGAAGAGCATTTTGATTTATATCAGCGTTATATCAACAGCAGACATACTGGCGGAAGCATGGAAAACCCATCACCTTCAGATTACCATAGATTTCTAATTTGTGACTGGACGGATACGTCCTTCATAGAGTTTCGTCATGGAAAAAAGCTACTTGCAGTGGCTGTGACCGATACAACCAGTACCGGGCATTCTGCCGTTTACACTTTTTTCGACCCGGATGAAAAACACCGTAGTCTGGGCCATTTCGCTATTTTAAAACAAATACAACTGACAATTGACAACGCCTTACCCTATCTTTATTTAGGATACTGGATAAAAGACTGCGACAAAATGAAATACAAATCACGCTACAAACCTTCTGAAGGGTTTATTAATGATATGTGGTTAGAGCTGGATTCGTCCGCTTAGCTTATCCGGTTAAAACCCTAAGCCGCTGACCTTTTCATTTTTTTAACCACTAGAGTCAGTTTAACCAATAAAAGAATCCAGGGTGTGCCATGCAATAACAAATCGAACATATCGAGTGGTTTAACTAACTCACCACTGATTAACATTCCAAGCTTTTCAACTATATGCGGTTCTGGAAAAAAAGGCGCAAGGCCTAAAAACATACTTAATACGATAAAGTGCGGTAAAGGTAAAGAATCAATCAATTTCAGCATAAAAAACAAACTCCAAAACGAAACATTCAATAATCGGGAAACAGTCTATTTACTCATTCACAAAAATAATCAGCGATTAAAGTCTCTGTCTATTTACTCTTGTGTATCAATAAAATAGTTTCTCGATTAATCATGTATTGATGTAAAAACTTTCTGATATAAGGTTTCATTGCTGGTAACCAGCACAGAAAGAGTATTCAGATTAAAGGTTTGAACTTCCAGGTCCGTAAATTTCCCACCGGCTCCAGTGACTATAACGGATAAAGCAGCCACAGCCAATTAATTCACATTAGCTTCAACGATAATTTATTCCCGTCCATAGAATTTATCAGCATACTAAGTCCAGTCTGCTTGAGTACATTTATTCTTCTGAACATAAATTTAGATCAACCAATGAAGAAGGCAAATTCATACATCTGATAGTCCTCAGCTTCCGATACCCGATCAAATACAATTGTCAGTGACTTTACCATGACGATTTGCCACAATACCGCCCTTTAAGAATTAACAGCAGGAAAAGTCCATGTCCCTGATAAAAGCTTTCACAGGTTTGCGTCCCGCGCCAGGTCGCGAAAAAGATGTCGCAGCGCCACCCTATGACGTAGTCAGCGAAGCCGAAGCCCGTGCGTTGGTCGCGGAAAGTCCCTGGAGTTTCCTGCATATTTCCCGACCTGAGGTCGATCTGCCCGAAGGCACCGATCCATATGCCCCAGCGGTTTACCAGAAAGGCCGTGAGAATCTAGACCGAATGAGAGCTGAGGGTGTACTGTGCCGTGATGCCGATCCGACCTACTATGTTTACCGCATCACCATGGGCAGCCATGTGCAAACCGGTTTAGTCGCGGGCGCATCTGTTGCCGCCTACGATACCGATCGTATTAAGAAGCATGAATTCACCCGACCAGTGAAAGAGGACGACCGCGTGCGTAATATCGATACGCTGAATGCGCAGACAGGCCCGGTTTTTCTGGTGTACCCAAGCGATGACACTATAAACGGCATACTGGCCGAGCGCGCTACCAATACGCCGGACATGGATGTAACCGCAGCCAATGGTGTGCACCATGAATTATGGTTGATCAATGACAGCAAAACCGTTCAGGCTCTGACCCGGGCTTTCGAGGCATTGCCCGCCCTGTATGTGGCCGATGGTCATCATCGTTCGGCAGCGGCATCGCGAGTGGCGGCGAAACACCGTGACGCGAATCCGACGCACAGCGGTGACGAAAGCTATAACTATTTCCTGTCGGTGATTTTCCCGCACGATCAGATGCAGATTCTTGACTACAACCGCGTAGTGAAAGATCTGCATGGCCTGAGCCCGAAGGACTTGCTGGAAAAGATTGCTGCATCATTTACCGTCGAGCCGAGTGAGACACCGGCCAGGCCCACACAGTCAGGTGATTACGGCATGTACCTCGAAGGACAATGGTATCGCCTAACCATCAACCCGGCGTTAATTCCAGTCGATGACCCGGTTGCACAGCTAGATGTCAGCCTGTTGCAGAATAACCTGATCCAGCCGCTGCTCGGTATCGAGGATCCACGCCGCGACAACCGTATCGATTTCGTCGGTGGCATCCGCGGTCTCAGCGAACTCGAAAAGCGCGTTGACTCTGGTGACTGGCAGGTCGCATTCGCGCTCCATGCCACCAGCATGGAGGCATTGATGGCTGTCGCGGATGCGGGTGAAGTCATGCCCCCCAAATCAACCTGGTTCGAACCGAAACTGGCTGACGGCCTGGTCAGTCACGTACTCGACTGAAAATGCTGTATTCACTACCCAGCCGTCATCAACCTGACATTCGCGCCCTGTAAAATGTTAATACGTATCGCCAATGAAGATGATTTACCGCAGATTGTGGAAATCTACAACCAGGCAGTGGATCAGGGCGGCGCGACAGCCGATCTGGCGCATGTTAGCGTGGAGGCCCGTCGGCCATGGTTTCGCGATCATAATCCGGCTTCCTTGCCGATCTGGGTAAGCGAAACAGACGGTGCCATTTCTGGATGGTGCAGCCTGAGCGCATATCGACCAGGGCGGTTGGCACTACGTCATACCGCGGAAATCAGTTACTATGTGCACCTCGCCCACCGCCGGCAGGGAGTTGCAAGGCAGTTGATCCAGCACGCTATCGAGCAATGTCCATCGCTCAACATCAGCAACCTGATGACCTTTACTCTGGACGTCAACAAGCCGAGTATTCTCATTCTTGAGGAATTCGGATTTTCACAATGGGGACACCTTCCCGATATTGCAGAGCTGGATGGAGTTACCTGTGGACACCTGATATTAGGCAGGCCGGTAGCTCCTAAAGTGGACCACTCAAAAAGACTGGCCTAGCTTATATGAAAATTGATTGCTGACTGTAATCGCATCATTGTGCATAATGCAATGCAATTTATTTCAGACAGCGAGGACAATATGAAACAACCGGTAGTAATCATCGGCATGGGTGAAATGGGCAGTGTATTCGCACGAGCTTTGCTGAAAACAGGTCACCCGGTTTTTCCACTTCGTCGTCAGGATGATATGAATCAGGCTGCAGACCATATCGACAACCCTGAGCTGGTATTACTTGCTGTCGCTGAAAACGACCTGCAAACAGCACTGGATCAACTCCCCGAAAACTGGCGTGATAAAGTCGTCCTGCTACAAAATGAATTGTTACCCAGAGACTGGCAGGATAAAAATCTAATTGACCCCACCGTGATATCTGTCTGGTTTGAGAAAAAACCAGGGATGGATTATAAGGTATTGATACCTTCACCTGTGCAAGGCCCAAAAGCACAGCTTATTCATAATGCACTGGCTACCCTGAATATACCTGTACAAATTATCGATAATGAAAACGATATGCTTTTCGAGCTGGTCAGGAAAAATATGTATATTCTTACCACCAATATTTGCGGTCTTGAAAGCGGAGGAAATGTTAAACAGCTATGGGATGATAATTCAATCCTGCTCAATAAGGTATTTGATGATGTACTGGAAGTTCAGCAGCATCTGACGGGGCATATTTTCAATCGGGATCATATGTTGAACGCTGTCCTAACGGCATTCGATGGTGATCCTGAACATCAATGTATGGGTAGAAGTGCTCCACAGAGACTGCAAAGGGCTTTACTCATGTCTCAAGAAGGTAAACTGCAAACACCTGAGTTAGAGCGTATTAAAGCATTAAATTAAAGGTAACTGTTCAGCGTAATTTTTCTGCACGTGCACGTTGTAGATTATTCAGGACGTTGTGAATAACTCGATTTAAAAAATATTCCTGATCAGGAGTTGCAAACTCTGTTCTCCCCTAAACTCATTTACATTTAATTCGTAATAAATATTAAGGGTTTGATAATTGGTTTTTAATTGCTGATCATCGGCAAAAAACTTGATGGCATCGACAGGTTTATGCGCTCCTTTGGGTGTTAATACAAATTTCAGATGTTTATTGCCTAACACTCTTTGATCTAATACCTTAAATTCCCCATCGAAGGTCGGCAGCGGAAATTTCTGTCCCCACGGGCCGGCATCCCGACAAATTTTAGCCAGTTCGAGTGTTATTTCTGAAGCTTCAATCTGCCCATCGCTCATCGCGATATTTTTAAAACAAAGCGGATCGACATGCTGCTGTAAAACAGTTTCAAAGCATTCTGTAAAATGAGCTAACTCACTCTCTTTAATTGTCAGCCCTGCTGCCATCGCATGACCGCCGAATCGCACAATAATTCCGGGTGCAGCTTTATCCACTAAATCGAGCATGTCTCTTAAATGAATACCAGCGATTGAGCGGCCTGATCCTTTTAACTGTCCATCATCTGCACAGGCAAAACTGATAACCGGCCGGTAAGTAATATCCTTCACTTTTGACGCGATTATACCCACCACACCTTCATGCCAGTCCTGCTGATAAAGTACAAAACCATGTCGATGCCGATCCTGCTTGACATCCGGCAACATGGCCACCGCCTGATCTGTCATCTGTGCCTGAATTTCACGGCGGTACAGGTTCATAGTTTCTAATTCATTGACCAGCTGAGCGGCGCTGGTTTCATCTTCACAGAGCAATGTCTGTACGCCCACGGTCATATTATCCAGACGACCAGCAGCGTTTAATCGGGGAGCCAGCGAAAAGCCTATATCCTGGCTGGTCAGGCTAAAACGCGATCGCCCTGAAATCTCGATCAGCTTTTTAATCCCAACTGAACAGGCACCCGCTCTCAAGCGTTTTAATCCTTCATTGACCAGGATTCGATTATTGTAATCCAGTGGCACCAGGTCAGCGACAGTACCTATAGCCACCAGATCCAGACATTCCGCTAAATTCGGTTCGGGTCGGACATCAAACCAGCGCAGTTCACGCAATACACGTCGCACTTCGAGCATCAGGTAAAACGCTACGCCCACACCCGCCAGATTTTTACCTTCGCTTTGTTGAAACGCATTAGGGTTTACGATAACGGTTGCAGCCGGTAACTCATCGGCCGCCAAATGATGGTCGGTGACAATCACATCAATATTTGCCTGCTGCAGCAGCTGTAAACCTTTGAAGCTGGCAATTCCGCTATCCACCGTAATCACCAGATCAGGTTTCAGAGCAACTATCTTTTCGGCGACACCCGCAGAAACTCCATAACCATCCGTAAAACGATCCGGTAATAGAAAATCACAATTTTTATGCCCCATTGAGGTTAGTGCTCTAACACATAACGCCGTGCTCGTTGCACCATCGGCATCGTAATCCCCAAAAACTAAAACTCTGGACTCATTCTGCAAATGCCTGACGATACATTCAGCAGCCTGCTGTAGATTAGTAATGAGTTGAGGTGGTATGAGTGACTTCAGTGAATACTCAACTTCATCAAATGACTGAATGTCCCGTGCACTGAACACACGCTGTAGAATCGGGTGCAATGTAGTCTGTTGATTAAGCAATGCAGTCCGGCAGTCACGTTGCTTGAGGCGAATATGTAGATCTGTCATGATCAGTGTTGTGGCTGACTTTGCAAAATAACTTCTCGTAGATCGCTGTATTTTTTCCAGAACTTTAAGTCAGACATAGCTCCATAATGGAAATTAAACCCGCCTCCCGTGTGAACTATAATTTGATGTTTACGAGTCTTCATTAACACCTCAAAACAGTTTTCTTCAACATATTGAAGAACCTGATGAGTATCCAGGTCATCATTACCTTTTAATAGTTTGAGAATAGACAGATCAATAATCACCATATTTGAGGTAATGTCTGTCAATTTGATATTTTCAATATAATCTGCATTTCCAGCATACAATTCACCTATTTTTCGCATATCACTATCATCGCTAAACCATAGTGTATCGGTTAATTTTTCACCCTGATACTGATCAGCACCCCAACACCACAGGCTGTTAATGAGCAGCTGTCCTGTCTGTTGCCTGTGTTGATTAACTTCATGCTGATATAAAAACATCTGCATTTCATTAAATAACTTAAACCACTCAAGATTAGCCTTAGACTGTTCCAGATAATGCGTCACTTTCTTGCCCAAAGCAGTCAGATAATGAGGTACTTCAGTCACTGGCTCACAGTTCAATAACGTCATCAGCCAGCGATTATCCGGCAAGCTTATAACTTCACAATCATCTTTAAAAAACTCAGTTAAGTCATTGATAATACTTAATAATTTATCTTCATCACTATTCACCGGATAAACAATAGCATTATTGATATCAGCTTTCAGATGTACCGGTTTAAACAGCAACTGCGGCCCTTTATGTTGCGGGCGAATAGCGTGAGCAAAGGGTAAGGCCGCTTGCTGTAACCCAAGACGTCGAATCAGGATTTCATCTACATCGGCTAAAGCAGCGGGAACTCTGCTTGCATAGCGCAATAACTTATGCAGAGCCGGGGTCGAACTTGCCAGCTCTGCAAAGCTGAGTTCATGAATGGGTAAATTTAATAAACCCGGAATGATTAGATCAATCGCGGGCTTTTTATCTATCGACAACAGTCTTATTCTTCCGCAAGACAGGAAGCCAGCTTTTCTGCCACATCATTGGACAAGTCTGTTTTCGACTGTATGCGTAAAACCTGTTGTTTCATTTTTTCGCCCAGTTCCGGTGTCAGTTTTTTCCAGTTAAGAAAGGCACCGACCATACGTGATGCTATTTGCGGATTAAGACTATCCAGTTGGATGATTTTGTCCGCAAAAAATTCATAACCTTTCCCTGAAACATGGTGAAAAGCCTTGGTGTTGGATTGCATGGGCCCCAGTAATGAACGCACACGGTTTGGATTTTTAATATTGAATGCCGGATGCTTTTCAAGCTCAATCAATTCTTCGAGTGCATTATCAGTCTCGGATGAAGCCAGTAAACTAAACCATTTATCGACCACTAACGCGGTATCTGACCATTGCTGATAAAAGGCATTAAACATAGTTGCTTTAGTCGCGTTGGTGTTATGTACCACAGCGGACAAACTGCCTGTTTGATCGGTCATATTATCGGCGCTATTAAATTGAGACTCAGCCAGATCAAAATACTGTTGCTGTTGCAACAACACCAGGTAAGCCAGGCAGATATTTTTTAAGCTACGTTTACCTATTGCCTGAGGTGTAATCTGGTATGACTCCGAATCCTGGCAGGCAACATAAAGTTGCGATAGCTGTTGTTCAAAACGGATTGCCAGCTGTGTTTTGACAAACTCCCGAACCTGATGAATTTTATGTACATCGACCGGACTACACATTTCGGCCAGGTATTTTTCGCCGGGCAGACTCAACATTTCGGCTAATAAAGGTTTATCGATAGTTGTATTTCCCAGTAAGCCGCCAAAGGCATTTATTAAATCACTTAATTCGTCTGTCAGCTCAAGTTGATTAGCTGAGTTGATCATCTTCAACATCACCTGGGCGGCAAACTGTTGCCCTGCTTCCCATTGATTAAATGCATCGGTTTCGCAGGTCATCAATTTGGCCAGTTCCTGCTGTGTCAAATCAGAGTGAATAATGACCGGTGCAGAAAATTCTCGAAAAGCAGAAATCAGCGGCAGCTCGGAAATATTAAAAAATTCAAAAAAACCATTTTCCAGTCTGATATCCAGCACAATCTCAGTTTCACCCGCCTGATTTAAAACTAACGGTAAGCCAGCCTGAGTAAACAGGGACAGCTTCATAGGAATATGGAAAGGCAGGTTCAGTTCATCTTTGGTTTTCCCTGCGTCCTGTTTAACCCATAATTTAAGAGACTGGCTCTGTTCATCGTAAATGCGATGAATAGTAAGAACAGGTGTACCCGACTGATCATACCAACGCTGGAACTGACTCAAATCGATGTCGTTAGCATCCGCCATGGCCTGTCGAAAATCATCCGTGGTAACAGCCTGCCCGTCGTGCCGTTTAAAATACAGATCCATGCCCCGACGAAATCCATCCCTGCCCAGCAGAGTTTGATACATGCGTACCACTTCAGCGCCTTTGTTATACACAGTTGATGTGTAGAAGTTATTAATTTCAAGGTAAGATTTAGGACGAATCGGATGTGCCATCGGTCCGGCATCTTCGGCAAATTGATGACTGCGCAATACACGTACATCATCGATGCGTTGAATCGCCCGTGACATCATGTCGGAACTGAATTCCTGATCACGAAATACCGTCAATCCTTCTTTCAGGCTAAGTTGAAACCAGTCTCGGCAGGTAACCCGGTTACCCGTCCAGTTATGAAAATATTCATGCGCGATAACCCCTTCAATACCCAGATAATTAGCATCCGTTGCCGTTTGTTGATTGGCCAGCACATATTGCGTATTAAAAACATTGAGCCCCTTATTCTCCATTGCACCCATATTAAAATCATCCACCGCCACGACCATGTATAAATCCAGATCGTATTCAAGACCAAAGGTCTCTTCATCCCACTTCATGGCTTTCTGTAAAGAACTTAATGCATGCCCGCATTTTTCACTATTGTGGTGCTCGGTATAAAATTGCAGATCGACATGACGCCCGGACATAGTCGTGAAAGTCCCTGAAACACGGGCCAGGTCACCTGCCACCAGTGCAAACAGGTAACTTGGTTTGGGGAAAGGATCAAACCATTTAACCCAGTGTTGTTTTCCATCTTCTCCTGACCCGACTTTATTGCCATTAGACAGTAATACCGGATATGCCTGTCTGTCAGCCCTTACCGTGGTGGTAAATACCGACATAACATCCGGACGATCCAGATAAAAAGTAATATGCCGGAAACCCTCTGCTTCACACTGGCTGCAATAATTACCGTTGCTCTGATACAGTCCTTCCAGGCTGGTGTTGGCAGCAGGGTTTATTTCAACCGTCGCAACAAATTCGAATTCATGGGGCACATCGGGGATAGTGAGCTGTTCACCGTCATAACTAAAGTCTGAGTCATCCAGAAAGTCATTATCTATCTGTAAATCGACAACTTTTAATTCCACTCCATCCAGTACCAGCGCTGCCTGCCCATCATTTGTCTGGCGACGAATATTTAGCCGACTTTTAACCGTGGTAACACCTGCATTCAAACTAAAATCCAGATCTGTACGTAAAATTGTAAAATCTGGCTGTTTATATTGTTGCAGATATTTGCGATGAGACTGATCTGTTTTCATAATAGAACATTGCCTTAAGAGTAGAGTAACTTGTATATATCGTGATTCAGGGGTATGCCGGACTCAAATGACTGGAGTAAGAGCAAATCGTATTCAGTATGCTAATTAGTGCCTAAACTAAAAATCAGGTTCTACTACGAGCTCCCTGTGCATGCACTCAGAAAAGTCTCGTTACCAACTACTTCCCGCTAAAGCACTAATTAAAACATATTTTTAGAACACCTAACTGGTATTTATTGGCAAAAATTCAAGTGATCCCGATATAATGAATAACTCTATTAATATGCATTAACACTGTATGATTTACCGTATAAGCAGTTTAAAGAATATAGTAATCAAGCTATATTAAAAGCTTATTTTCGGTAGATCGACCTTTTAAAAAAAACAGCGGGTAGGTAATAATGGCAGAATCAAAGATAGAACCACAAAAAGCGCCTTTGAAAAAAACCATGACCAGGAAAAAATCAACTGCAAAAAAAATTACTCTAAAGAAATTAGACGATACAAAGCCTGTGGTGAAAGCAGCACCACAAACCATCGTTAAAAAAGTCGTAAAGAGCCCTGTAAAAAAACCGCTTAAAAGCTCTCCCCAAAAACCAGCTGACAGCCTGGAAACCGTTAAATCACTGGTGCATGAAATGCGCCGTGAACATAATAAACGTGATCAACAGATTACCTCGATGGTGCATGAAATTAGCCAGGGTTTTAGCCACTTCGCTGAACAGGGTAATGCGCGCGAAGAGCGCAGCCTGGAAATGCTCAAAGCACTCACAGACGCTATTAAGGTGGATCATGAAAAGAACCGGCAGGAAGTTCATGAACAGCAAAAATTACATAATGAAAGCGTACAGCAAACTGCCAGACGTATTCGTTTAATCGCTGTTCCTGCTGCCATTATTGCGGTAATGGCCATAATCGCTATTATGTATGTGGTTAATATGCTGGGAACAGCCATGACTAACATTTCCACTGATATTCATCAGATACAGCTATCAGTCAAAGAAATTTCAACCCGTACGGATAGCATGAGCCTGGATACCAATTCAATGAGTGGCAATATTCAGCAATTGAGTCGTAACGTAACAACCATGAGTAAAGATCTCAGCGTCCTGAGTTATACCGTAGCACCCAACATACGTGGTATGCGCAATGCCATGCCCTCCTGGGCACCTGAGTAACTCACTTTACCAGCCAGTCCGGTGCGCCGATACGACGATCAAATACAAAGGGCATATCATCACGTCCCGTATACCTGATCTGCACCGGTGGATAAGCATCCTCGCTATGTAGCTTATCAAGTTGCACATGGGTAATATTGGCTGCCCAGTCGCTTTTACGATAAAACCATCGATGACCGTTGGCATTCAGAAAAAGTAGTGGTTTCGCAAAATCAGTCGCGCTCTGCTCCAGTGAAGTTAATAACAGTCCATCAAAAACATCCGCAGGTGCATGCGATAAAATAACCGCAGCTTTGGCTTTACTGGTCGCCAGGCTGAGTTGAATCCAGTCACCATCATCCTTTATTCTGTTTCTCCACTCGGCCTCATCATGTACTCTGCCTTCTGGCAGGTTTATGCCGATATACACCACATCGCCAGGCTCGAAGCTGAAGTTTTCTTCTCGCTGCGGTTGAGTTTTCACGTTAAAAGGCAACTTAAAATGGTGATAGAAGCTCCCCAGGTGATGTTTCCAGAACCCCAGACTTTTGGCAGGATCATTCGTGTCATTCCAGTCATTATCACCCAGCACCACAAAAGCAGGCTTAGCATTTTTAGTACTCAGAATATCGGCCATGTTGGCATAGCGGGATTCAGGCACTTCATCTATACCCTTTCCCAGGTCACCCAGATGAATGATAAATTTTGAATTACTGGAAGCATTTTCTACTTTCATGTAATGCTTCAACGCCTGTTCATCTTCCGGCCAATAGGGACCGCAGCCCATCGCGGTGAATGATTCTCCATGTATATCCTGTGTGTAGGTTTTAATGAGTTGCTGCCCCGCTTGCGAGCGTGCTGTTCGCCACAGGCTTTCTGCCTGAAACAGTGAAAGCGCCTGTGCCACTACACGTTCTGCCTCCCGAAACCGGTAATCATCCAGCAAAGCTGCTATCAGTCGATCCCATGAAGAGGCCAGGTAGGGAAACCTGTCGCGCCCTTCGCGTAAATAGTGGATATAGCGATAGGTTGATCCTTTTTGCAGGTACTTGCCCAGCTTTCCCCAGGCCTTATCCGGAGAACCCTGCATGTCGGTTGCCCGTTTCAACCAGCGCATACCGACACTTGGATTACCATATTTCAACATCCACTGGCCTATTTTCTGTACTGCCCAGTCAGCCTCAGGGTCTCGCGCTATTTCTATCTGGTATACGTACAGTGCTGCATAATGATTCCCCAGTTTAAGGTATGTTCTGGCTATTTTTTTAAGCAGCCCTCTACGTCCCTTTAATGGAGAATCACTGCTTTCCAGCATGTTTAAAGCCTGTTGAAAGTTTATCGATGCTAGCTCGTAACGCTCCTGCTCATAATAGGCCAGCGCCAGGCTCTCGTAACTGCTCCAGTCATGCGGAGAAAACTCGAGATTCAACTGAAACAGCTTGAGGGCATCGGCCGCTCTACTCTGATCGAGAAATTCATAGCCGAGGTCATTCAAACGCTCTCTATCAGCATTTAAATCGGCAGGCTGTTGACTGTTTTGTTGCTGGAGCTGCTTACGGTAACGCTCAAATGCAGTATCAAATCCAGATGCAGAAGACCTGAGCTGGTTAAAATAATTCATCATTGATGGTTCGTCGGCAGACGCCGACTGACATGCGATCAATGCGATTAAAAATAGCCTGGAAAACCTCATACAACCCTTCCAGAACGGCTGCCAGGTATGCTGCTCTTTTGCATGTGGATTGTGAAAGTAATAATTATATTCCCAGGTTTAATTGCATTTTGCAGATTCTAAGTCCATTCCTGCTTGAATTCATCTATTTTAAGACATACACTCAATGAGAACATTTTGAGAACTTAATTCCAGCATGCCACTTATTCGTATTACCCGACCAGACACCGAACTGTCACACATTGAAGTACCGCTGTACAGCTGCCGCGTGCGTGCTGGATTCCCCTCTCCAGCGGATGATTTTATCGACAAATCGCTGGATTTGAACGAATTTCTGATTAAAAAACCGGCGGCCACTTTTTTTGCCTGGGCGGAAGGCGACTCGCTGCACGACATCGGTATCAGCCAGGGTGACCTGCTGATTATTGACCGTTCGCTGGAACGCAAACACGGTGCCGTCGTGGTGGCCGCTATCGATGGTGAACTCACCTGCAAAATTCTCGATATCCGGCGCATGCAGTTATTGTCAGCTAATGATGCTTACCCTCCTATCAACGTGGCCGACAAGGAGGACTTACTGATTGAAGGTGTGGTTACTCACAGCATCAGAAAACACCTGGTGCAGAGTTAGAACAGCATGATGGCGCTGGTCGACTGTAACTCCTGTTACGCCTCCTGTGAGCAGATATTCCGCCCCGATTTACGTGATAAGCCGGTGATTGTGTTAAGCAATAACGATGGCTGTATTATAGCGCGCAGCAAGGAAGCGAAAAAACTCGGAGTACCCGATTTACAACCATTCTTCAAGGTAGAAGAGCAATTAAAGAAACACAGGGTGGTAGTATTTTCCGCTAATTTCCGCCTGTATGGTGATATTTCCAATCAGGTCATGACGACACTGCGTGATTTTTCACCGCATGTCGAGCAATACAGCATTGATGAAATGTTTCTCGATTTTAGCGGCATGCAGCTGGACCTGAATGAATATGGAAGCATCATCAAACAAACCTTATGGCAAAATGTTCGGATGCCTGTCGGCGTCGGCATCGCACCCACCAAAACCCTGTCCAAGCTGGCCAACCATGCCGCCAAGAATATGAAAACTTCTGGTGTCGCCGTGCTGGACAGCCCGCTCAAATGGCAATGGCTGCAAAAACGCCTGCCGATTAATAAAATCTGGGGAGTCGGTAAACGCCTGAGCCAGCGCCTGAATGCACTCGGTATTCACTCGGCCTATCAACTGGCACAGGCTGATCCGCATTTTATCCGTAAACAGACCAGCATCAATGTTGAACGCACAATCCGCGAATTGAATGGTGAAGCCTGTATCGGGCTGGATGAACAGCCTGCCCCGAAAAAAGAAATATTCGTGACCCGTTCATTTGGTAAAAAGACCGGCAGCAAAGAAGAATTACTCCGCCACATCAGCCGGTATGCGGCGGCGGCGGCCGAAAAATTACGCAGCCAGAACAGCTTTTGCAGCAGCCTGTACCTGTTTGCCTTCACCTCCGAATTTAAACCCGGTTTTTACAGTAACAGCCTGGTCATCAAACTGCCCTACCCGACCAGTAACAGCACGCTGATTATCAGTCACGCGAAAACAGGCATGTCACGGCTTTATCAGCCCGGCAGCCTGTTCGCCAAATGCGGCATCGGTTTACTGGATATTCGTGATCGCAACTTTTACCAGTACGATTTATTCAGCCCCGGCCAACAGGCACAAACCGACGACTTAATGCTAATGATTGACCAGGTAAATCAGCGCTATGGTCGTGATTCACTGACTTTCGGGGCAGAAGGTTTAACCGGTAAATGGACCATGCGTCAGCACAGGCTGTCACCTTCCTACACCTCATCATGGCTGGATTTGCCCAGAGTATTTTGCTAATGAGTACCAGAACGGAAGATGAGAGACACAACCTTCAAGGCGATGCAACATGCATCAATTATCGCGCATAACTACAACACTATTAAATAAACACAGAGATATATCATGGGTACATCAAACGTTCGCCTGGATTAGGATCTTGTAGAAAAAGCTACGATAATGGCTAAAGCAGAGAAGGATGCTGATAAACTGGAAAACTATAGTTTTGGTTAAGATAGAAAGAGTTCTACAAAGCCCGATATTCAAAAGGACAGTTAAAAAGCCCCATCCCAACCAGAAGAAAGATCTGGATAAAGCCAGACTATTTCCACTGGTCATTCGATTGATAAGGGCGGTCAAGTCTTACCAGATCCCCACCCACTTCCCTGTAGTAGAGAACTGACTCGCTTTTATTCAGGAATTATCTGAGTAGATATCTACAGGCTTTTTAAAACATTGATAATATCCGCCGGTTCCATGCGTTGGGTATAATCTGCATCGACAAAAGCATGCGCAATTTCGCCATTCTGTTTTATCACATAAGTCGCCGGCATCGGCAATTCAAAACTGTCATCACCATTATAACCGGGAATATCCAGACCAAATTGCTCATAAATGGGTCTGAGTGCTTCAGGCAGAGTAAATACCAGTCCATATTGCCTGGACACCCTGTTACCCACATCACTCAGCACTTCAAATGTTAAGCTGTGCTTTTTAACCGACTCAATCGATTTATCCGGTAACTGTGGAGCAACAGCAATTAACTGGGCACCAGTAGCTTCAATCTCAGATAACGCCTGCTGCAGGGCATTCAACTCCAGGTTGCAGTATGGACACCAGCCTCCCCGGTAAATATTCAGCACAACAGCACCTTTCGATAAAGCCTGCTTCAGGTTCACATCTTCACCGTGAATATTAGGTAAGCTAAAATCAATTGCCTGGTCGCCCACGCCGAGAGCATTATTCTCTATCCCCTGCTGTTTTAATTCAGCGGTAGTACCGACCATTACATCGATAACCTCCTGTGGTGCATTAGCCAGAGTTTGCTCTCTTTGTTGCTGTATTTCGTCATTTAAACTCATGTTTTACTCCGTTAGTGGGTACAATTAACTATCGTAGTTGAATGATCGTTCAATTATGATAGTTGAATGATCACTCAAAAATCTGCTAAAGTAAAGCCCATGGTACGTCCAACACAATTTAATCGCCCCCAGGCGCTCGAACAATCCATGTATCTGTTCTGGCAGAATGGCTATACCAATACTTCCATGCAACAACTGGGGGAACGTATGGATATGCGTCCCGGAAGCCTGTATGCCGCCTTTAAAAATAAGCGTCAGCTATTTTTTGAAGCTCTGGATCTGTATTTTGAACAAAGTTCTGCTTTATTGAAAAAACGATTAAAGGCTGGCCACAGCCCGATGCAAAATATTCATCATTTTTTCGAATTATTAATTAATGATCTGGTCGAAGAAAAGGCCATGAAGGGATGCCTGATGATCAACACCGCTACCGAGTTAGCCGATCAGGATGAAGAGATAAAACTCAAGCTGCAAAAAATGTTTGAAAGTCATGAACAACAGTTCTGCGAAGTATTAAAACAGGCCCAGAACAGCGCACAACTCGCACCAGATAAAGACCCGGAAGCATTAGCCCGGTTTTTATTAATGGGTGTCAGGGGACTAAAAGTGTATAGCCAGACAAACTCTTCTCGAAAAAACCTGCAGGAAATGGTCGTAACCCTGTTATCGACTCTCAGCTAATGGATAAGCTCTGAGCTATTTAACCACGTATCGATTTGAAAGCTCTGCTACAGGTTTTCAACTATGTTACAGGTAGATAACAGCCTATTGCCTCTTCTGGTTGAAATAATTCTCCAGGTAGCTGTCAAAGCTTACATCGTCTTCACTTTCCATCTGAAGTTGTTTCTGGATGGAATCGGTTGTCATTTTGTTAAAAAATGTAACCTTTTCATCCGCTAAAACAGTATTTTTATAATACTGATAATGATGTTGAGACATGCGTTTGGCATGATGATAAAACCCTTCTCCGCGTTCTCTCATATCGGCCAACATCCTGGCCGAAGGCGTTAAGTCCGGATCATAAATGGCTGCAAACTGGGACTTTACGCTAGAGAAATAATTTTCACAATAATTTGCACTATCAAGCAGGTATGCCACAGATTTCATTTCATGGCATAGCTCACTGGCCCAATCCTGAAGGCTAATTTTTTCATCACCACGCCCCAGCTTTAACCCGGGCTGCCTGCCTTTATGGGCGACCAGTAGAAGGTTCTCATCGATTGCAAAAATTTCACTCATAGTTAAAACGGGACTCTCATGAAGCAGGCAAAAAAGCATCAGGACTTCCAGAAAATAGAGTTGCTCGGAATTGATACCATGTGGATCGAAAGCGTTCACATCCAGCGAACGTAACTCAACATAAGCGATGCCTCTTTTATTCAGGGCAATGGAAGGCATTTCATTGTCCTGCAATATTTGTTTAGGCCTGACCGAACTGTAATATTCGTTTTCTATTTGAAGAATATTGGCGTTTAGCTGTTGATATTCACCATCGACTTTAACGCCAAATGCTTCATAGCCGGAATATGGGGTGCTAATCGCACACTGTAGACTTTTTACATAAGCATCCAGAGAGTCATAACAGGCTTTAATGCCGGTCAATTCTTCTTTACTATTTTGATAACCTATATCACCAAGTCGTAATGATGTCGCGTAAGGTTCGTAATAAGTATTACTGTTAAATTCCTGCAACAGGGTTTTCTTTCCATGCAGGAACGATTTGCAAACTGCCGGAGAGGCTCCAAATAAATAAGGCACTAACCAGCCATACCTGAGCAGGTTACGAACTACCCCCATATATTGATCAGATATAAAATCCTGCAGATCATCAGAATTATTGTTTAGTGATTGATACAGCTGCCAGAATTCATCTGAAAACGAATAGTTAAAATGAACACCAGCGATGACCTGCATTGAACGCCCATAACGTAAACCTAATCCACGACGATAAGCCGTTTTCATCTGAGCGGCATTCGAGGATCCGTATTGCGCTAATGGAATACTGGTTTCTCCTTCAACAACACAGGGCATACTGGTTGCCCATAAAATTTCATTATCTAAATTCCGGTAAATAAAATTCTGGATATCATCAAGAGACTGGATAACTTCAGTCACCGAATTACAGGGTGGAGTAATCAGTTCGGTTAGTGCTTCAGAAAAATCGGTAGTAATTTGCGGGTGAGTGAGGGCAGATCCCCAGGCTTTCGGATGTGGCATTTGCGAAATACTGCCTTCCGGTGTTACCCGCAGACTTTCTTTTTCAAGCCCTATTTTTGATGATGATAGAGCTTCTTCAAAATTTGAAGCCGCCAGAATAGATAAACGTTTTTTAAATAACTGATACATAGTTAGTTCACTAACGGTTTAAAGAGAAATGCCAGTACAGATTAGCTGCGAAGTTTTACAAAACAGGTAAAAGGCCAAAATCAGCATTTTCAGAAAAAATAGTATTTTAACCTGTTTATCTTTTGAAGAAATGGTTTCTTTTTTCTGTCAGTCAATACATGACAGCCACAGCTTATTAACCCATAGCATACTGTTTACCGAATCAGGAAACTATGACGGCAATAATTTCCAATATTGATAAAAACCTGTGAAAGTAGGCATCCGGCTCTCAACAGGTTAAGCCCTGATATTCTGGTAATACTGCCAACAAACAGAGATTGACTAAAAACAGCCAGACCTTAGATACCTCCTTTACAGGTTAGATTGAATATCGTGAGTGGTTTTTTCAGGTTTAGAGGTATGTGTATGTTCATGAGGCTCTGCGGGAGCCAACTCTGCACCTGAAAGATAGGTTTTAACCGCTACCACTGGATCGGTTTCACTGGTGGAAATGACTATCACACCGCGCTTTGACATTTTACGAATAAAACCTTCCCCACAACTTGCGGTGATAAGAACATCAAAATCGTCGACTGGATGTGCCCCACCCTTGAATTCATGCATCGACATTTCTTTCGGTAGATCGATACGCTCAGGTTCCTCTAAATCACCCTCTGGTGGGCTGGTAAAAACCAGAAACCTTCGAGTTTTACCGGCGTGCCCGGTAATGGTTCTAAAATTCTGACTGCAAACTGCGATTTTCATTTTATTTTCCTGACGGTATTTCATACCGAAGTAATAATTAGATTTAACTGATGCCGGGGCATACACCCCGCCATCTTCAATATGGATCAGGCTGCCGCATTATTAACGACACCTTTAATCCAGGTTTCCATCGTGTCATTGGCCAATGCCATTGGCGCTTCCAGGAAGGAAATCAGGAAACCGGTTGCTGTTTCAGCAATGCCGATTGAACGCGGCCTAACTGCTAACATTTCTGCTTTAGGTAATTTGGTGCCAAAGCAGAAAACCACGTTACGTGCATCGATAATGTCATCTGCAATTTCGCCACCTTCAAGCCCTTTTGTGTGACTGCAATGATCAAATTCACCAATAAAACGGGTGATTTTATGATCGTCAATCAATTTGACGAAGTGGTCAACCAGTTCCTGGGCGGATTTAAAGCGGGTCTCTGTTTTATTGATTTCCAGTTTAAAGATTGGAAATTTTTCCTGTAAAAGTTCCTGTTTCATGAGATTTACCTTTAAAATATTTGAGTTAAACTAATCTTCTACACAGATTTTTCCATGCTGAGCCGCTTTCAGGGTTTTGATAAACAACAGTACAACCAGAGCGCTGAGTGCAAATAACAGAGCCTGCCCAATGTAACCATAAAAAGCTTTTCCACTAATCTGCCCCATTACCATGCTGGCAATACTCATGGCTGCCAACGGGAAGGAATAAGCCCACCAGGACATAAAAAATGGCAATCTTGCAAACCTGGGCAATTGACTTAACAATAAAATAGTCAGGAATAATGCAAAGTTGTAAAGCACCTGGGCAAAAGCATCCAGCTCACCGGTCAGTTTGATATAAGCCAGAAAACCAACTGCGGGTGGCGCAATCAGGATGAACAGAGTCGGCAATAATTTAATTGGTAAAGGAATATGAAAAATGATGCGGTTAAACACTATAACCATCAGGATTAACCAGAAAGTCATGCCGATACTGAAGAAAAACCAGGATAACTCCGGATAACCGAGAGGCACTCCAGCCAGCGGGACGATGACATTGCCGACCGCAGGAATAAACCAGGCTGGATTAATATGATGAATTTCATATTTCTCATGATGCAACCAGGAGTTCATCACTATCAATGATATAACAAGATGTAAAATGCTACCCGTGGCCCATAATGCACGGCTTAAATCCATCGAAATTGACATGAAAGCCACAGAAAAAAGTAACAGGCTGATGGAAATAGCCGGAATAAAATTCATTTTTACCGGATTAGCCCATTCTGTCAGCAATGCCTGACGAAAATTAATGCCTTTGTACAGGTATAGCCCTGCTAGAATGACAAACACCAGAACAGATTGAATCAATAAAGTGCTGTAAATTGCTATGCTGAAATGATACAGGTCACTGGCTTTTTCCCAGGCTATGGTCAGGCCGACAAGACCCATCACCATAGCAAAAAATGATATGGGCATATTTTGTAGCCGGTTGGCTGGTTGCATGATTTTCTCCAAAATTAGGTTATATGCAAAGTTTAAGTAACCGCTTAAATTTCAGCATTGAAAATTTTCAATTCACCCGATATTTATTTATTAAAGTAACAAAACAGTGAAAAATATACTGATAGAAAAAGCCTGGCGCGGTGCAGATCGTTGTAAAAACTGCGCTATTCGTCATCTGGTTTTATTTTCAGATCTTGACCATCAGGATTTTGATCGCATCCATCACCCGATTGATGATATTGACTACGAACCGGGTAGCTGGATTTATCATCAGGGAGATGAGATGCCATTCGTTTACACCATTCGATCAGGTCTTATCAAACTCATACAGCACCTGCCGAACGGTGATCGAAGAATTGTACGCCTGCTGAGACAGGGAGACCTTGCCGGTCTGGAAAGCCTGAATGGACAAAACGCTGACCATGATGCAGTCACCCTGGATCACGTCTCGGTGTGTAGAATTCCGCGCTCGGTGATTAAAACCTTACAACGCGATACGCCTAACTTACACGATGCATTAATTAAGCGCTGGCAAAAGGCATTAAGTGGAGCCGATAGCTGGATCACCAAACTATCAACCGGCAATGCAAAACAACGGGTAGCCCGTTTATTGTTACTACTGGATCAGGCATCTACAGATGACAGCTTTTTCCTGCCGACGCGGGAAGATATGGGAGCGATGTTAGGAGTCACCACAGAAAGTGCCAGCAAAGCCACCGCAGAATTTAAACGCCAGAACTGGTTGAAAGCCCTCAGCCATAATCGAGCCTGGATAGATACAGATGAATTGCAGCGTCAGTTTGATTAATCGATAAAGGTATAATCAAAATTTCTCAAGATTATATTGATCAATATCCAGAACAACAGATCAAACCTTCGCTGAATACTATCTACCCCTGGTTTCCAGTCTGGCCAGGAACTCTTTCATAATTTCTTCATACAGCTGTTCACCCAGATATTTGTCTTCCACTTCAGAATCGATGCTGGGGTTATCGTTCACTTCGATGACAACAACCCTTTTTCCTAATTGCTTTATATCTATGCCGTATAAACTATTACCAATCAGTTTAGAAGCTTTTATCGCAATATCTAATACCTCCTTCGGTGCCTCAAAAGTGGGTAAGGTGTCAAAATCACCAGACTTTGATTCGCTTCCAGCATGCTGATAAATCTGCCAGTGATCATTCACCATATAATATCGACATGCATACAAAGGTTTATTATTAAGTACGCCAATGCGCCAGTCGTATTCCGTGTATAAAAACTCCTGCGCCAGTAGTAGTGCCGAGTTGCGCATCAATTCTTTAGCACCAGCTTCCAGTTGTTGACTGGTTTCGACTTTAATCATACCTCGCGAAAATGAGCCATCCGGTATTTTCAGGACCATAGGAAATCCAATTTCATCGATTAGTTTTTGTAAAGTCGGTTGGGTAATTCTGGTCAGGAATGCTGTTTTAGGCGTGGGTATCTTATTCCTGGCTAACAGTTCAGCCAGATAAATTTTATTGGTACAACGCAAAATTGAGGTTGGGTCATCGATTACAACCAGGTCTTCCGCTTCTGCTTTTTTTGCAAACCAGTAAGTATGGTGATCTACCGCTGTGGTTTCACGAATAAACAGGGCATCGTATTCTGACAACCGCACATAATCTTTTCTGCTAATAAAGTCGACTGCAATGCCCAGTTTTCTGGCCGCCCTGTCAAAAAGCCTGAGAGCTTTTCTATCACTGGGAGGCATAGCCTCATCGGGATTAATCAATATGGCGAGGTCATAACGCCAGCCCTTTCGCGCCCTGGGTTTGCGCCACATGTTATTGTTGAATTTTTCAAACGTAGTAGCAAAAAATTCCTGTTCAACCGGGTCTGTCAAAGCCTTCAGAGAAAGAGCTTTAAGCTGTTTTATCTGCCATCCATTCTTGAAGGCCAGATCAATCTCCAGTAACGGGCAGGATAGTTTTTCAAAAATTTTTTGCCCCAGCTTACTCCAGACAGGATCAATGGTATGGCCAAAAAAGGCATGGAACTTGTGAGTTTTCTGTTCGCTGTCCATCTCAAGTTTTTGTAATATCTCCCTGGAGGTTTCAAGTTGCAGGGAAATCAGGGATTTTCGACCAAGATCATTGATCGTGGCAACCGATGGGGTTACATGGTGTCCGCGTGCCTCTGCCAGTAAAGAACAGTAATATCCCGCACTTAGATAACGATAGTTACGACATAAATTGATGACACGAACACGGTTGTTTTGCAGCTCGTTAACCTTTTCAATATATCCATTAAAGGTAATAACATCCTGACTCGGATAATAGGGTTGCCAGTCATTAAGATTTTCAACCACCACATACAATGTACTCATAATTAAACTTTCTAATAATGACAAAAGAGAGTACATTTTCTACCGAAGAAAAATAGAGTCAATATAATTTTTCAGCTGTCTTCAGAACTATTTTTTATCCAGAAATTTACATGTTTTATAGGCGCCATGTATGTTGAAAAGCTTTTCCCTCTCAGCTCTTAACTGTTTCAGTGAAGACTACATTTCCGCAAGAAAAAATTTACTTGAAGCTTACCGGCTTGTGTCACCCCGCTTACAAAAACAACACCAGTCTTATCAGCATCCATTGCCAGGGCCCACTGCTGAAACTCTAACCTGCGACACCCTGTATATTGGTTCTAATCAACATCCGCAGCATTTACTGGTGCTGATTTCAGCTACTCACGGTGTCGAGGGCTTTGCCGGGTCGGCATTACAAACTGATTTTCTGGGACAACTGGAAGAACTTTTGGAGCAGCATAAAAACCTTGGCGTTATGCTGATTCATGCTGTTAATCCCTGGGGTTTTGCCTGGCTCAGACGCTATGACCATCAGGGCATAGATCTTAATCGTAACTTCATTGATTTTAAGCAGGCATTACCTGCCAATCAGGAATTTGACAATTACCTGCCAAAGCTGCTCAACCCGGATATTATAAACCCGGAACAGATCCATAAACTGTGGGAAAACATTGACCAGGAGGCTTTTATTGATACCGTGGCACGAGGTCAATACTGCCATGACACAGCCTGTTTTTATGGTGGGAAAAAACCCAGCTGGTCAAGAACCATCATACAACAAATAACTTCCCTGCCGCAGGTCAGGCAGGCAAAGCGGCTAGCCGTGATTGATTTACATAGCGGTCTGGGGCCATATGGTTACGGAGAAGTTATCAATGATCATCCGCCTGCGACCACAGGCTTCAATTACGCACACAGCTGGTATGGTAATAACGCCCAATCTGTAGCGCTGGGTGATGGCTGTTCGACTGTCAAAACAGGACTAATCGATTATCACTGGCATTCAGTTATCGGTGAGCGGGGTTGTTTTGTGACTCTTGAATTTGGCACTTATCCGCTAAAACAACTATGGATATCTGTACTGGCTGAACAAATTTACAATAATGAAGCTCAGCGTCTGAAAATACCCAGAGATTTACAGCACTCAACCGTCATTGAATTGAAAAAGTTTTTTTATCCGGCAGAACGCTCATGGCAGGAACAGGTTATATTCAGAGGCAGACAGATTTTTGATCTGGCTATTAGCGGTATGATGCAATGAGTGTTCAGCAACTGATAAAATTTGCAGAGTCTGGACAGCTGGATGAACTGTTGAATATTGAGAGCAGGTGTTTTCAATTCGACAGAATTTCCAGGCGCAGCTTTAAACGATTCATAAAGCCAGGCGCGCATCAGCTCATTGTTTTAATGCAAAAACAGGTCGTAGCTGGCTATGCCCTGATTCTATATCGGGCTGGCACCAACCTCGCGCGATTATACTCAATTGCCGTATTACCGGAATATCAGGGTAAAGGCTATTCCAGGTTATTGCTGACTCGTGCTGAAGAATTAACCCTGGAAAAATATTGTGTATTCCTGCGACTTGAAGTTGATGTCAATAATGCAACAGCAATCTCACTGTATAAAAAATATGGCTATACCCTGATAGACAGTATTCCACAATATTATGCGAACGGTGCAGATGCTATACGCATGGAAAAACGCATACACCTTGTACCGGGGAATAAGCATTCTGTAAAACCTTACTATCAGCAAACCACTGATTTTACCTGTGGTCCGGCATCGCTCATGATGGCGATTAAATTTTTACAGGCTGATTATGCCATGACACGCAGTGAGGAGTTGCAGATATGGCGTGAAGCTACAACCATATTTATGACTGCCGGTCATGGCGGTTGCTCACCGCATGGACTTGCCCTGAGTGCCTGGCGCAAAGGGTTTCATGTGACTTTGCACATTAATCATAGCGAGGCTCCTTTTCTGGATGGCGTGCGCAGTGAGGAAAAGAAATCAGTCATTCAACTGGTACACGATGATTTCATCAGCCAGATTCAAAAAACTAAAATAAAATTAAATGTGCACAATCTGCAAGCGGATGAACTGGACGCATTATTAAGCAGTGGTCTGCCTGTTCTCGCCCTCATCAGCACCTGGCGTTTAAATCGCAATAAGGCGCCACACTGGGTCTATGTCACAGGATCGGATGAACAATTTGTTTATATTAACGATCCTGATATTGATGATGAGTTTCACCTGACACAAACTGATTATGTTCAGGTGCCCATTGAAAAATCAATTTTTCGGGAGATGGCGCAGTTTGGACAGAAAAAATTACGTTGTTTACTGGTAATTTCAAGGCAACAGCATTAACGAATAAGCCCTGCTAAAGCAGCGACTCCAGGCATCTATCACACATGGCGAAAAAATAATTCGTACAGGGTTAGCGCAATTTCTATTACGATCAGAATGGTGATAT
>CALCSG010000236.1 GCA_937894085.1 uncultured Gammaproteobacteria bacterium
GATGAGATAGACCTGTGGACCCCTGAACAGGGGGTGCTATGGATACATCTGGAGTACAGCGACTCCTATGTGCATGACTGGCTGCTGAATAAAAGTGGTCTGGATGATGTCACTGCGGAGGCCCTACTCGCCGATGAAACCCGGCCCCGTAGTATATTAAATGCCAGTGGTTTGTTATTGACATTACGAGGTATGAATCCCAACCCTGATGCTAATCCGGAAGATATGGTGGCAGTGCGCCTGTGGAGCGATGGTAATCGAATCATAACGACAAGAAGGCGCAAGCTACAGACCACCAGTGAAATAAGCGACTTACTCGACAAAGGCAAAGGCCCTTTTAATGCTGGAGAGTTCGTGGAAATGCTTACCGACAGGATGGTAGTGCGCATGTCGGATGAGATTGAGCAGATAAGTGATAATGTGGATGATCTGGAAGAGATGGTGTTAACCATGGAATCCTATGAGTTACGCCCGAAAATTGCTGAGTTACGCCGCAATGCTATCGGTCTACGACGTTATCTGGCACCGCAACGGGAGGCTGTATCACGCCTTTATGGCGAAAAGGTGGACTGGCTGAGTGATATGGATCGATCACGTTTGAGAGAAAGTGCAGACCGTACCACGAGATATATAGAAGACCTCGATCTGGCTCGAGAACGGGCCGTCGTAGTGCAGGAAGAGCTATCCAGTCGCCTGTCCGAAAAAATGGATCGCACCATGTATGTTCTTTCTATTGTAGCGGCGATATTTCTGCCGCTGGGCTTTTTGACCGGGTTGCTGGGCATTAATGTGGGCGGTGTTCCCGGAACCGATTTCAAAGGTTCGTTCCTGATTTTCTGTTTGCTACTGGTGATCGTGCTAATAGTGCAAGTCTGGTTTTTTAAGCGTAAAAAATGGATGTAAACTATCTGATCGCTGGATTTTGATTGCAGATTTTAAGTTTTACAGGATTACTGCCGGGGTGCAATGCCCCGGCTCTTCTGGATTAAACAACCTGGTTATTGCTGCAATTACAAAACATGGGGTTTATGTCTATTAACGCACCAGTTGTGCTTCAATAGTGTCACGTAACTGTCGATTACCGAGTTGTTCGATTAGCGTTAAAGCAAAATCCATCGCGGTGCCCGGACCTCTTGAAGTGATAACATTATCATCAATTTCAATAGCATTTTCAGAAACAGAAAAGTCTGAACAGTCAGTCTGATTGAGTGCCCCAGGGTAACATGTTATTTTTTTACCCTGAAGAATTCCTGCAGCGGCTAGTGCTTTGGGCGCAGCGCAAATAGCGGCTATTTTTTTATGTTGTTGATGTTGCTGTTTGATTAGTAGCTGGATGCTTTCATTATCGCGCAGGTTGTCAGCACCGGGCAATCCTCCGGGTAAAACGATCAGGTCAAACTGCTGGTTTAAAACCTTATCAATCGATGTGTCAGGTATGACAACATTTTGCCGGCTGGCACGAACGGGTTTGTCATCCAGGCCGGCCGTAATGACATTGAATCCGGCACGTCTCAGCAGGTCAATGACCGTGATTGCTTCTAGTTCTTCAAATCCTTCTGCAAGTGGGACAAGTACGTTGGCCATGATGTTTTTTCCTGTTGTTGGTAATCGAGTAACTGCGAAAGAGTCATGAACTGATAGTTCTCAGTTGTTTCAGTCAGTTTGCTCTGTAATATATCGATTGTTGACGAATAAGGGTGAGCGATTGCAATGGCTGAACCATTATCGCTGGCTTTTTCCAGCCACAGGTTATATTGGAATACTATTGACTCGGGATTAGTATGATCATAATCCAGAAAAATATCTCGTTTTAGTGAAGGAACTCCGGCTCTCAGAGCCTGCTGATAAGCCTTGCTTAACGCAGTGGTTCTGCTGTCCAGGAAATAAAATTTGGTATTGAACTGTTTTATAGACTCCATGATGGGACGCATGATATATCCCATGCCGGTGAGCTTGCTGCCCATATGGTTATTGATGCCACGAATATAGGGAACTTCCTTTAGCATGTTATCGACGTTCGCGGTGATTTCATCTTCACTCATGTCTTCATCGAGTGTGCTTAACTCGACATGTTTTCCTCTGGCGAGTGACTGCATTGGCATGTGCAGCATGATTTCATGCCCGTTTTGATGAGCAAATTCAGCTATTTTTTTATCGTAGGTGGTCTCGGGGATAATAGCAAAAGTGTGTTGTCCGGGAAGATTTAAGACCTGTTTGGCAATTTCGAAGGAATAACCGAGATCATCAACAACCAGTGCCAACACGGGTTTATCCGCATTGGCACTACTCAAAAAAAGAGTACTAGCTAAGGCAAGCGTTCTTCTGATCATCCGTGCTTCTGTTGTATTTTGTTCGCAATAGTTAAACCTTTTAGCAGGTTAAGAGCTTCAAATAACTGATAATCTGTTTCTGATAGAGCTTCTTTTTTGCTATCTTTGGTTTCGGTTTCATCCACTGCTGTAGTTTCATCCGTTGTCGGAGCATCTTCAGTCGTGCCAGATTCATCTTCAGGGTTACTCAGGTGTCCGGTTAGATCCTTTTCTGAAATGGTTTTAGGCGATTTTTTTCGATCAGAGACTTCGAGATTTCTAAGTACGATGTCGGGTACGATACCTTCAGCCTGAATTGAGCGTCCATTTGGCGTGAAATAACGGGCTGTGGTCAGCTTTACTGCAGAACCGTTACGTAATTCCTGAATTGTCTGTACGGAGCCTTTACCAAAAGTTTTAAAGCCCATGATGATAGCCCGTTTGTGATCCTGCATAGCGCCAGCCACAATTTCTGAAGCGGAGGCTGAGCCACCATTTACCAGAATAACCAGAGACGCTCCATTTAATATGTCGCCGGGTGTAGCTGTGTATTTCATGCTGGAATCATCGATACGACCTTCAGTATAAACAATTAATCCGTCATCAAGAAAAGCATCAGATACGCCTACGGCTCCGTTTAAAACGCCACCGGGGTTATTGCGCAAATCAAGAACCAGTCCTTCAAGTTTAGCTTCTTCCTGAAGTGCCGACACCGACTTTAACAGGTCAGTCGCTGTGCGTGATTGAAAATTAGTGATGCGTATATAACCATAACCGGGTTCCAGCATGCGCTTTTTAACACTTTTAACACGAATGATTTCTCGAGTGATGGTGATAACCAGAGGTTTGGTTTCGCCTTCGCGGACGATAGTGAGCTTAATATCTGTGTTTGGTTTGCCGCGCATCAGTTTAACGGCTTCAGTCAAAGTTAAGCCTTTGACTGGTTTTTCATCCAGTCGAATAATCAGATCCTTTGCCTGGATTCCTGCTCTGGAAGCGGGTGTGTCATCAATCGGAGATATAACTTTAATGAAACCGTTTTCCATACCTACTTCTATGCCCAGTCCTCCAAATTGACCGGTTGTACCAATGCGCAGGTCGTTGAATTCTTCGGTATCGAGGAAAGAAGAGTGTGGATCAAGTCCTGATAACATGCCTCGAATTGCATCCTCCAGCAATTTTTTATCATCAACCGCTTCGACATAGTCTGATTTTATGCGTGAGAAAACATCAGTGAAGGCCTGTAAATCTTCAAAAGGTATGGATTGGGCATCGTCTTTAGTGGCATAAACACTGTGGCCGATGGCGAGTGACAGGCCGATAAGTATGCCGGTAATGAATAAAGTCGATGTTCTAAGTTTTTGAAGCATGTAAATCTCCGATAATTTGATATTTATTGTAGACCAATTGATGGCTTATAAGTTGTTATTTTTATGCGCAATTCATTAATGAGTAGTCTGCGCTAAATAGTGGTAAACCAGTTACCGGTTTTACACCAGCGCGAAGGATTTTGTGGTTTGCCTTTTTTTCGTATCTCAAAATACAGGCCATCCTTGCTTTGACCGCCACTATTTCCGATGCTACCGATGATCTCTCCAGGTTCTACCCATTCGCCCGTGGCCTTAAATAATGATTCGTTGTGGCCATATAAAGATAAATAGCCATCACCATGGTCGATAATGATTAAATTACCCATGCCCCGTAACCAGTCAGAGAAGGCGACTCTTCCATGTGAAATAGCGCGCACATTATTACCTCTGCGTGAATTTATTACAACGCCCTGCCAGCGCAGGTTTGACGGAGGTTTGATACGCCCAAATAACTTTTTCACATCGCCCTTCACAGGCCAGGAGAGTTTACCTTTAAGCGCTGAAAATTTGCTGTCTGGTTGTGGGGCAGGGGTTTCAACCAGGATTTTGGAAAGTGAATCAATCAGTTGTGTCAGGTTTTTAGCATCATCTTCCAGCTTTGTCAGGTGTTTACCCTGCTTTTTTAGCTCTCTGTCCAGGTTGTTAACGATATTCTGACGTTCTATCCGGTCCGAACTTAAACTGGATTTTAATGTTTCCTGCGTTCGTAAAGTCTGTTCAAGGTCTTTCTTTGCGGCAATAATTTCTTTTTCATTCTGCACTAGTCGCTCAAAGTTTTGTTTTGATGTGTCGATTTGTTTGAGCCGGAAGTTTGAGAAGTATTCGTAGTAAGCCAGGTTGCGTTGAAGGTTTTCGGCATTTTTTTGAGAGAATAATAATTTCACCTGTTCCTGGTTACCCAGTGTGTAGGCAGTATGAAGTTGTTCGGATAATTGTCGATTATGTCTGGCGATATCGTTTTGAATTGTCCTTTTACTTTTATTTAATTTGGCTAAAGAACGCTGCCTGGTTTTAATGGCCCGTCGGGAATCCCTTATTTTATTACTGAGTTCTCCAATTTGTTTTTCTATCTGCCTTAGTTTGCGATTATAACTGGATTTGCTATTTTCCTTAACTTCAATTGTTTTACGTAATTTTTCAATTTTCGATTTGAGCTGTGTCAATTGTTTCTGGGTTTTTGCTTTATCCGCAGCAAAGCCTGCTGAATTTAAAGCAAAAATTAAACATAAGAAGAGTACTACAGGGAGGCGCATTTAAAATTTGAAAAATTTGTAATTGATTGAATTTAATGGGTATTTTTTCGTATTCCACATAAATTTTAGTATTTAACCGCGTTCTTTTGAGATAATACTTTAATTACTCAGCTAAGGCGATAGTGAACTGTAGACAAACCGTTATTTATCGCCCATAATGGTTACCTAATATTAGCAAATGATTATGTTGATGAGACTAGATACAATACTGCCAGGCGGAACGCCCCAGCTATTAACACGCGATGAAGATATAGAAAGAGCTTCCAGATCCCTTAAAGCCATGTCACACCCCTTACGTTTAAAAATATTATGTACGTTAGGTGATCAGGAAGTAAGTGTCCAGGGTATTGTGGAAAATGTAGGGACTTCTCAAAGTAATATTTCACAGCATCTTGCTATTTTGCGCGATAAAGGTATTTTAGCGTCCAGGAAAGATGCTAACAGAGTATATTACCGTGTGGGCGATGCCCGTACATTACGCTTAATCAGTATGATGCAAGAAGTCTTCTGTACAAATTAAATATATGCTAGATCAAATTTTAGAGTTCTCTACCAATCATCCTATATTGGTACCGTCTTTTTTTGCGCTAATCGGCCTTATTCTATTCACCGAGTTTCGTAATTTCACACAGAAATTTTCAACGGTGGGGCCTTCCGCAGCTATATCTATTATAAATCACGATAATGCTGTGTTACTGGACGTAAGAGAGGTAAGTGAAGTTAGCAGCGGCTCAATGTTGAATGATGCGTTACATATTCCTTTAAGTACTATTAGTAAGCGATTATCTGAATTAGACAAATATAAAGATCAATCTGTCCTGGTGTATTGTCGTAGCGGAAATCGTTCAGGTTCTGTCTGCCGCACACTGAGTGGCCGCGGTTTTGAAAAAGTTTATAATCTTGCCGGTGGAATCATGGCCTGGGAAGATGCTCATTTGCCTGTTTCGAAAAATGGTAAAAGCAGTAAAACCAGAAAGCGTAATAAATAACGTCATATGCCTGAGATAATAATCTATAGCAGCGGTTTTTGCCCTTACTGTTCCTGGGCAAAAAAAATGCTTGATAGTAAAAATGCTGAATATAGTGAGATTCGTATTGATCAGGTTGAAGGAGCTCAGCAGGAAATGCTGGCTAAAAGTAAAGGCCAGATGACCGTACCGCAAATTTTTATTGGTACTTTTCATGTAGGCGGTTACACCGATATGGTTAAACTGGATCAGCAGGGACAACTGGATCCTCTGCTGCAGGAGCAGTAGTTAGTAATAATTGATTAGTTTATGGACTTAAACTGCTGAAAACCCCTCTCTCCCTGATTCAAAATAATCTACCCCTTCAGTCCGCTTATTCCGGGCGTGTTTGTTTTTATATGTTGCTCTTAAACTAACAAATTCATTATTTTTCTGTTAATCTTTGCCCGCTGTTTCTCTGAATAAACAGTAACTACTCTAATAACTCTGATAAAAGTAAGAAATATGACTGATAAACCTGCAGCTGAAAACCAGTTTTCAATCCAGAAACTCTATATAAAAGATATCTCGTTTGAATCTCCCGATACACCTTCGGTTTTTACCTTTAAAAACTGGGAGCCCCAAATTGAATTAAACCTGAATAATGCAAATAAAAAGGTATCTGAGGGTGTGTACGAAGTTGTACTGAGTGTCACTTCAACCGTAAAAAATAACGATAAAACTGCATTTTTAGTTGAAGTTCATCAGGCTGGAATTTTTAATATCAGTGGGTTTAATGATCAGGATCTCAAGTATATTCTGGGGTCTCAGTGCATGAATATTCTTTTTCCATATGCACGTGAAGTTGTTTCAGATTTGACTAACAGAGGTGGTTTCCCACCTTTATTGTTAAACCCTGTCAATTTTGATGCATTATTTGCACAGGCTCTTCAAAAACAGCAACAGGAAGCAGGTAAAGAAGAAGTTAAGCATTAAGTCTGCTCTGGTATGGTAAAGATTGATAAAGTTGCAGTTATTGGTGCCGGTTCATGGGGTACGGCTCTGGCACTACAGCTGGCAAGAAACGGTCTCCAGGTAAATTTGTGGGGGCATGAAGAAGGGCATATCAATAACCTTATCGCTGACAGGCAGAATACCGAGTTTTTACCGGGCATTGCTCTTCCCGAAAACATCAAACCGACAGCTTCTCTGAATGAAGCTGTTGAGGGTGTGCAACATATTCTGATTGTTATACCCAGTAAGGCTTATCGCGAATTTTTATCCAGCTTAAAACCACTGATCAATAAACAAACTCGAGTTTTCTGGGCCAGTAAAGGTTTTGAAATTGAAACCGGGAAATTCTTGCATGAAGTGGTTATTGAAGAGCTGGGTATCGAGCATTATGGGGTGATCTCAGGACCGACATTTGCTACAGAAGTCGCAAAAAACTTGCCGGCTTCGGTAACTTGCGCAGGCAATAAGGCGGAATCGACACAGGAATTTGCAGATTTATTACATGGCGCTCACTTTCGCTGCTATACCTCTGATGATGTCATTGGTGTGGAAATCGGCGGAGCCCTGAAAAATGTACTGGCTATTGCTGTCGGCGCAGCAGATGGACTCGGGTTTGGTGCCAATACTCGAGCCGCTTTAATAACCAGAGGACTGGCCGAAGTGATGCGTTTTGGTGAAACGATGGGCGCTAAAAAAGAAACCTTGATGGGGCTTTCCGGTTTAGGTGACCTGATATTAACCAGTACTGATAATCAAAGCCGAAATAGACGGTTTGGGTTGGCTTTAGGGCGGGGCGGTGATGTAAATCAGGCAATAAAATCTATTGGTCAAACAGTAGAAGGCTACCGGGCAGCTAAAGCAATTCACTTTATGGCGCAAAAAAAAGGCGTTGTACTACCCATTATGGGGCAGGTTTATAAAGTGTTATACGAAGGTAAGAAGCCTGCTGAGGCGGTATCAGAGCTGGAAAGTCGAGAACAAAAATCTGAATTTGAATCTTCCTGATATCAGTTAGATAATTTATCGCTAAATCGATGTCACTTCAATAAACTCATGTTTAATATAGCACTGTTCGAACCACGCATCGCACCAAATACCGGCAATATCATCAGGTTAGTAGCAAATAATGGCTGTCGTTTGCATTTAATCGAACCACTTGGGTTTGAGCTGGAAGATAAGCAATTACGTCGTGCTGGTCTGGACTATCATGATCTGGTGAATGTGACCCGGTACTTAAATTATGCCCAGTTTGCAAAGGCGATGACAGGTAGCAGAATTTTAGCCTGTACTACCCGTGGGCAGATTTCATACGATCAAATACAATATCAGAAGGGTGATGTTTTACTGTTTGGTTCGGAAATCTCGGGTTTATCTGCAGAAGTTCATGCGCAGATTCCACAGAAATTTAAAATTAAAATACCCATGATGCCTTCTAACCGGAGTTTAAATTTATCAAATTCTGTGGCTATCATCAGTTATGAGGCCTGGCGACAGCTTGGATTTGTAGAAGCTCAATAAATATGGACCTGGTGCTTTTTTAGCTTCATAGTTGAACCAGGCTAGGCAGGATAATGCTGTTATTACATAAGGTTTAACCGGTTAATATTGGTCTTCGGCAGGGGGAAGTGAGTAATATGGTTCATCTCGATGCTAAATCACATTTTTTCTTGTATTATTTCAATTAACAACTAATCTTTAACTGTTGTAACAGGTAGTTATCTGGTTTTCTTTAAGCTAACTCTAGAAAAATAAAAATAATCTCTTAAAAACTCAATAAATTAAACGAGATAGTTGAATGCCCGGCTTTTTTTCATCAAAAAATAATCGATCTCAAGTCGGTATTGATTTTATGCCTACAGGTATTGCGGCGGTCGAAGTGAGTATCGACAGTAAAAATCGCGGGCTTGTTCTGCGCAGTGATTTTCTTCCTGCTGTTGGTCGCGCCGAGCAGTCTAAAGTGTTACGTACGTGGGTGTTGAATAATAAATTACAGGATACTCGCTGCAATAGCTTGATATCAAAACATGATGTGCAGTTATTTCAACTTGAAAAACCTGCGGTAGAAGAAGATGAATTATTACAGGCGGTGAGCTGGAAAGTTAATGATTTAATTAACTATGATATAGCAGCAGCTGTGGTCGACGTATTCCAGTTACCTTCTTCCCCAAAAAGCCCTCTGCACTATATTAATGCGGTCGTTGCCAACGAAGTCGTGGTAGGAAGTTATGTAGAGAGTATAAAGCAGTCGGAGTTAAGCCTTAATGCTATCGATGTGCATGACCTGGTCACCAAAAACTATTGTAGGATTTGTGATGTAGAAAATGCGACAGTGGCTGTTTTGCAACTATCAGATACTGAGGGTCTGGTGACTATTTATCACGATCAGGACTTGTACGTAGCTCGTGACTTTAAAATCGGTTTAATGGAGATTGAATCGGCTTTAGATGAAGATGAGTCAACTTACGATTCTCTGTTGCTCGAATTGCAGCGCTCGATGGATTATTTTGAAAGTACTTATGGTCTTGGTATGGTTCAGAAAATGCTGATTTTTCCGCAGACCCCTGAAACAATGCGTATGGCTAACTACGTTCAGAATTATGTGACTTATGAGATGGATTTTGCACATGTCAATGTAGAAAAAAACGGTCAGCTGGAGCAGATAGATAAGCATTGTTTTCCGGCTTATTGTGCCGCACTGCGTGGTATTAAAGCATGATAGTACAGGAGATAAATCTCTATCAGGATCGTTTTAAAGAAAAGAAAATACTGCTTTCTTCTTTACATTTGTTAGTGCTTAGCGGGCTTTTGCTGTTATTTCTGGTCTTTTCCAGTTATTGGTATAACCGGCAACTGCAACTGGTTGAAGATCAAAATAATGACCTTCAAAGCAACAGGGAGCAAGCGACCAGGGCGCTTGAAGAACAACGAAACAAATTAAACATCTTATTGGCTGATACCCGGATAGATGATCAAATTTCTAAAATTTCGATGGATATATCTATTCGTAAAAGGATCTTCAGTTTTGTCTCTACTAATGAATTTGGCTCTGGAAAGGGATTTTCCAGTCAGCTCAATGCGCTGGCGGAAATCCAGGTAAACAATGTCTGGTTAAATGAGATATCCCTTGCGGAGGATGATATTAAATTAACAGGTAGTGCGTTACAGGCAGAGAAAATACCCGAATACTTTAACCTGTTTCGGCAGCGTCAACTTTTCTATGGCAAGGTATTTGAAGACTTTGAGCTAAATCGTAAAAATCAACAGGATTGGAAAGTTGATTTTCTAATTGCCAGCCAGGCTACTTTAAATGAATAAACAACTACAGGAGATTGCTTCAAAAATTGATGCGCTATCGTTCAGAGAGCGTCTGATGATCTTGATTACCCTGTTTGTGTTGATCTGCTTTATCTGGTGGAATTTTTCTGCAGTTTCGACATTATCGAAAACCAGGCAACTTAAGCAACAAAATAATACCCTGCTGAATGAAATTGAATCACTTGAAAATACTGCTGCAGTAATACAAAAGCGGATAAAAAATGGTGTGCATGTCGCCAAACAACAGAAACTTGAATTGCTTATACTGGAATTTGAAAAGGTGAGTGACGCGCTGGATCAAAAAACACAGGCATTAATTGAACCGGATGAAATGTTTGAATTAATGCAGCAATTAATATTTGCGGAATCAAAATTAAAATTAACGTCAATGAAGCGTAAACAGGTAAAACCGGTGTTTGAGCCAGATAAGGATGAAGCTGAGGAGCAACAACCTAAAATTTACAGGCATGTGTTACAGGTTAACTTTGAAGGGCGTTATCAAAATATCCTGGAATATATTCAAAAAATGGAAGCGCTGGAGTGGAAATTAATATGGGACAGGATAACCCTTAAAACTGCTGAGTATCCTATAATCAAGGTAAATATTGAAATTTCAACTTTGAGTGATAATAAAAACTGGGTAGGGTTATAAGTGAAGTTCTGGTTACTAATTATTAGCGGTCTGATTTCAGCACAGAATGTGTTGGCTGATTTTAATGATCCAATGCGTCCGCCAGCCTATGCACTGGAAAAATTCAGGCTAGCAAAAATTAAAAATACAGTAACCGCTCCTTCAACAAAAGTTACTCCGCTAAAAAAAGAGAGCTGGGTCTTGACCTCTATCCTTTTTTCAAGTCAAAGGCAGCATGCCATTATCAATAATAAACTGGTAAAAAAAGGTGATTCGATAAAGGGGGCAAAACTCATTAGTTTGAAACCTGATAGTGTTCAGCTGTTGTCGAAAGGTAAAATCATAAATTTAAAAATTTATGAGTCTCGTGCTAACTTTAAGTCGATAAAAAAATCTCTTCACGAGAATAAAATATGACGAAGTCAGAATTATATCTATGTGTGCTGTGTGTATTATTGTCAGCCTGTTCTAGCAGGCATATTAATGATATAAGTCAGCAGACGAGGGACACTATTCAAACGGAAATGCAACAGGCCGGAATTAATACTGCTCAGCAACCGGTAATACCCTCCGCTGAAATAATGAATGACTTAAGGCCTTCTACCGGCATGGTGATTGCCGGGCTTGACTCTGATGAATTAGCTGACCCCCGTTTTGATATAGCTGTTGCGAATGCATCTGCCGATGTATTTTTTATGAGCCTGGTATCAGGTACTGATGTAAATATGATTGTTCACCCGAGTGTGTCGGGAAATATCAGTCTGGATCTAAAAAAAGTAAGCATTAAAGAAGTGATGGATCTTACTCGTGAAGTATATGGTTACGAGTATAAAGAAACCGACAACGGGTATATTGTATTGCCGGCCAGAATTCAATCAAGGATATTCCAGGTTAACTATTTAAATATTAACCGCGATGGTGAGTCCAGCATGACGGTAAGTTCCGGTCAGATTGCTTCTTCAGATAACAATAACTCTTCCACTAACAGTGACTCAACTCAAAACAGCAATAATACGACAACCACCCAATCGAGTAGTATTAAAACGTCCAGTAAAGCAAATTTCTGGGCTAACTTACATTTAACCATTAGCTCTATTGTCGGTGGTGCAGCCGGTCGATCTGTGGTGGTTGATCAGCATGCCGGGCTGGTTATTGTTCGTGCCATGCCGGGAGAGCTACGCGATGTCGAAGAGTATATTTCCAGCGCGCAACAAAATTTACAGCGACAGGTAATCCTCGAAGCAAAAATTATTGAGGTTAAATTAAATGACAGTTTTCAATCTGGCGTTGACTGGGCAGCCTTATCTCAATCGTCCGGAGATAGTGTTTTTCTGGGGCAGGCAAGTATCGAAAATGGTAATTCAAGTATCTATGATGCAAATGGTCAGTTAGATACCACTTCCTCTTTAAGTGGATTAGGTGAGGCAGGTTTTGCCAACCTTTTTGCAATTGGCGGGGCAACCGATAATTTTGGCGCTTTACTTCGTTTACTCTCCACTCAGGGAGAAGTGCAGGTGCTATCCAGTCCGCGAGTATCTACTTTAAATAATCAAAAAGCGGTTATAAAGGTGGGTTCGGATGAATTCTTTGTGACTGAGGTTTCATCAACAACTTCATCGGGAGCAACCTCAACCGTTACCACTCCGGATATCACTCTAACCCCATTTTTTTCCGGTATTGCATTAGATGTAACGCCTCAAATAAGTCCGGATGATCAGGTTATATTACATGTTCATCCGAGTGTCAGTGAAGTGAATGATCAGACTAAAAATATTACCCTGGCAGGGCAGACTCAGCAGTTACCTCTGGCGTTGAGCACGGTTCGTGAATCAGACTCGGTTGTTAAGGCAAGAAGCGGTCAAATAGTCGTTATTGGGGGCTTGATGCAAAATCGAACGGCTAATGATGACGGGAGTGTACCGATGTTAAGTAACATACCTGTACTTGGTAATTTATTCCAGCAGAAACGTAGACAGAATACGCGAAGCGAGCTGATTATATTATTAAAACCTATTGTGGTGAAAGGTGATAAAACCTGGACTGACTATATACAACAAAGCCAACACAGGATTGATAACTTACAGAAAGCTCAGCAATCTCAACAATCTCAGCAATCTGAGATAGAGAATGAATAATGTATGAAGATTATTACAGCCTTTCTGAAAAACCATTTAATCTGACACCTGATACTGATTTCTATTATCAGAGCATGCCCCATCAGGAGGCTCTTAATGTACTGCTGGTGGCAATTAGAAGTGGTGCCGGGTTTGTAAAGTTAACAGGAGAAGTGGGTACCGGGAAAACTTTGTTATGCCGTAAGCTACTCGATCTACTGGATGACAGCTACCAGACTATCTACATACCGAACCCCTACATGAGTTGCGATGCATTACTGAAGGCCGTCGTTGAAGAAATGGGGTTACTGGATACCCTTAAAGACGATAACTATTTATCCTGTATCAATCGCGAGTTGATCAATAATGCTCAGCAAAATAAGCAGACCATTATTCTGCTGGATGAAGCGCAATCATTACCGGTGGAGAGTCTTGAAGCAATTCGCCTGTTGAGTAATCTCGAAACCAGAAAGAAAAAGCTGGTGCAGATCGTTTTATTCGGTCAACCCGAATTAGATATCAGGTTGCAAAAAAAAAGTATACGTCAGTTACAGCAGCGCATTATTCATGCCTGTCATTTAAATAGTTTAACGATAGAAGGTTTAGCTCGCTATATTGAACACAGGTTAGATGCAGCCGGTTATTTCGGGCCGCAACTGTTTAATGAGGCTGCGATTAAATGCCTGTTTAATAAAACTAAAGGGGTACCACGTTTAATTAATTTACTTTGTGACAAGTCAATGATGTTGTCTTTCGCTGCGGGGGAATTTTATGTATCAGACAGGCATATTCAGATGGCAGCAAGAGACAGTAAACAGGTTAAAAGGGTGATGCTGCAGAAATTTAACCTGGCAAGTTCTGTAGCAATACTCGCTTTAATTTCCAGCTCTCTGGCTCAATTATTTTTTCCTGCGTCATGAGCGTCATTAATAATGTGTTAAAGGATCTGGAGCATAAGCCTTCTGCTTTTACACCTCTGGATCTGGCTGATTTACCCGCTACAAAAAAAATCCGGCATCGAAAATCAGCATAATTTTACCTGTTTTTGTATTGCTGTTTATTGTTTTGGTAACTTTTTTCGTATATTTTCAACCGACAAAGCAGGAAGCTAATAAGCCTGAGGTCTTAACACAGACAGTTGACGTTGCTACCGATAAACAGCTAATTGCAGATACTATTGAGAAGCCGGTTGCTCCACTATCGTTAGTGAGTAATGACACTGAAACAGTTGAATTTACCGGTTTGCAGATAAACGAGTCGAATGAATATCTGGAACTTACTCTGAAATTACCATCAGGAGCGCAGAGTTTCCTGAAAGAAAGTAGTTTAAACCGATATGTGTTTTTAATATCAAACACTTCAAAAAAAATAATTATTCCTGAGATTAAGGATAATATATGGCTGGACAGGATAGTCTTCAAAGAAACCAGTGCTGGGCAGGAAATTCAATTTTACACGATGGATAAAGTACTGGTAGAAACCCGTTATAGCGAGCAGCAGCAAGGCAATTACTGGCTAATTAGATTAAAACACTCGAAACCTGAAAAAATAGTAAAACAAACAAACAGGCTAGTTGATATGGCCAAAAAAACTACACTATTAGAACCGGTTAAACAATTGCCGAAAAGTCTGAAACAAAAACCTGATTCCGCACAGGGAAAAAATGATACACATGATTATATTGTTCCTGAAAAAACTGTCAGGCTTTCGATAAAACCCGTTACAGTAAAGGAAACTCATGAAGAGCTTTTGAGGAAAGCGCAATTGGATATTCAGCAACAGGACTGGACTGGTGCTAAGCTGAAGTTAACGGGGTTGCTTGGTTCAAAGTTGGATAAAAAAGCCAGAGTAATTCTTTTAACACTGCTTAAACAGCAGAAAAAACTGGGTGAACTTAAAATTCTGCTTTCAAAAAGTATTGAATTATATCCGGGTGATGCGGATTTTTTTGCGATGGATGCGGACCTGCTGTTTACCGAAAAAAATTTTTTGACATTGCTGGAACGCTATAAAAATAATGTTAAAAACAAGAATATTATTAATTTTGTGGCGGCTTCATTTCAAAGTATTTCACAGTATGATAATGCGATAAATTACTATCAAATATCTTTAAAAATAGATCCACAGCAACCCCGTCAATGGATAAGCCTGGGGATTTCTCAGGAGCATGTTTCTCAATATGAGAGAGCAAGGCAGGCTTACCGGATGGCACTTAATAGCGGGTCTCTAAATAACAGCTTACAATCTTTTATTCAGAATAGACTGCAGCAATTGAGTGATAGTGCAGATTAACACAGGTAATAGTAAATGGCTTTCAGGAAAAAAATAAGACTGGGTGATTTGCTGGTAGATAAGGGACTTATTACCAGTGATCAGCTTAAGCTGGCATTGCAGGAGCAGAAAAAACTGGGTCGAAAACTGGGTTCTACACTAGTCGAACTCGGGATGATCGACGAAGATAGTATTCTTAATTTACTATCGGGCCAGTTAAGCATTCCGTTGATCGATTTAACAAATTATCCCTACAATGAAGAAGTTGTTAGAACGCTTTCGGAAAGTATTGCCAGAAGATATCGTGCCATAGTGCTGGAAGATAGAGCTAATGACTATCTGGTTGCCATGGCAGATCCTACTGATCTGTATGCTGTTGATGAAATTCAGTCCAAATTATCTAAGCCGTTGAGCCAGGCGATTGTTCGCGAAAATGACCTGCTGGAAACTTTTGACAGGGTATATCGTCGAACTGAAGAAATCAGTGCGCTGGCTGAAGAGTTAGGCCTCGAATTGTCTGCAGGTAGCGATGATTTATCTAAGTTACTGCAGGGCGAGATGACAGAAGCACCTGTTGCAAAGTTATTGCAATCAATTTTCGAAGATGCGGTGCAGGTAGGTGCGTCAGATATTCATATCGAACCTGATAAAAAAGTAATCAGAATCAGGCAAAGGGTTGATGGGATACTACATGAACAGGTCATGAAAGAAATTCAGATTGCTCCTGCTGTTGTCGTGCGTTTGAAACTGATGGCAAATTTAAATATTTCTGAAAAAAGATTACCCCAGGATGGCCGCTTTAGTATGGTGGTCAGCGGGCGCGAAATCGATGTGCGGTTATCTACTATGCCTGTTCAACATGGCGAATCTATAGTTATGCGTCTGCTCGATCAAACGAAAGGTGCACTGAATATAGAATTGCTTGGTATGCCTCCCGAACTGTTGAAGCGGTTTCGTAAAAACTTTCATTTGCCGCATGGCATGATCCTGGTGACCGGCCCAACCGGTAGTGGTAAAACGACATCTCTTTATGCTGCTTTGCAGGAGCTTAATAAGGCAGAGTCAAAAATAATTACAGTAGAAGATCCTGTCGAATATCAATTAAGCAGAATTAGTCAGGTCCAGGTAAACCAGAAAATAGGGTTAAATTTTGCCTCGGTGTTGCGATCCGCTTTACGCCAGGATCCCGATATAATAATGATCGGTGAAATGCGTGATGCTGAAACCGTGGAAATAGGGGTCAGTGCAGCAATGACAGGGCATCTTGTATTATCAACTTTGCATACCAATGATACGGTTTCTACTGCTACCCGATTACTGGATATGGGGGTTGAGGGTTATTTGCTGGCTACCACACTTCGTTCAATTATTGCACAAAGGTTAATCAGAAGAGTCTGTAGCAAATGTGCAGAAGATTACAGTCCTGATGCTTTTGAAGGAGCCTGGATACGAGAACAGCTGCATATTGATTCCACCAGGCATGGCTATAAAAAAGGTAAAGGTTGTTTGCATTGTGGATTTACAGGTTATTCAGGACGAATGGGTGTATATGAATTACTGGACATGAATGCGGAGTTAGCTGAAGCCCTGAGACGTGATGATACACAGGGATTTATTGAAGCTGCAGATCGTGCACCCGGCTATCAACCACTGGTACATGTTGCTCATGGATACGCCGTTAAGGGTTTAACAACCATCGATGAAGTACTAAAACTTGCTGGTGAATCGAGAAGTGAACTGGTAGAGGAAGAGCTGGAATTGTTAGAGCTGGAGCCCGAAATCTAATGTGTTTGAGTAAAATATATAGGTATAGAGATGCCAGTTTATAGTTATAAAGGTCGCAACAAAAGTGGCGAACTCACTGAAGGTGAAATGGACTCCTCCAGTAGTGGTGCTTTGGCCGGTGTTTTGCTTGAGAAAGGTATAACGCCACTACATATTTCCGAAGTTAAGAAAAAAGTCGATATAGTCGAACAGATCAATCAAAAACTTGATCTTTATAAAGTCAGCATCGAAGAGTTACTGATGTTTACGCGTCAGATGGGAGCCCTGGCCAAAGCCGGCATACCTATAACACGCGCTATTTCCGGTATTATTGAATCGATTCAAAATCCATTAATGGTTAAGTCTCTTAGAGATACGTTAGAACAGCTGGAGTCAGGGCGTAGCTTGTCAATTGCTTTTGCCCGTCATCCCAGGGTTTTTTCCAATCTGTACATCAGTATGATTCAGGTTGGTGAAAATACCGGTCGACTGGATGAAGCTTTTTCCATGATGGCAAATTATATCGATCGCAACCGCAAAATGAGCAACAACATTTCTGCTGCATTGCGTTACCCGACAACGGTCATCATAGCCATCACTATTGCGATGGCGATAGTGAACCTGTTCGTTATTCCAAAATTCGCCTCTTTCTTTGAAGCTAACAATCTTGAACTGCCCTGGCAAACGGTTTTCTTATTAAATACTTCGAACTTCTTTGTGGCTAACTGGCACTTTGTTCTGGTTGGACTGGTGTTAATATACATATTATTTAAGCGTTACATTGCGACGGTTGAAGGGCGCTATAAGTGGCATCATTTTATTCTTAAAATCCCGGTTATAGGCGATATTTTATTACGAGCCTACCTCGCACGCTTCGCACGTTCCTTTGCCATGGCTTATGGTGCCGGAGTGCCGATAGTTCAGGGTATGGGTGTTATTTCGCGCTCGGTGGGTAATGACTATATAGCAAAGCATGTGGCCGATATGCGAGAAGGCATCGAACGCGGTGAAGCATTAACAATTACCGCTTATCGCACCGGTATGTTTACCCCGGTCGTAATGCAAATGTTTTCGGTTGGTGAAGAAGCAGGAAACCTGGATGAAATGATGAGCTTTATCGCGGACTTTTATGAAGAAGAGGTTGATTACGATGTTAAAACACTATCCGATAAACTGGAACCATTGATTTATGTGTTTGTTGGAATGATGGTATTGGTACTGGCACTGGGTATTTTTGTGCCTATGTGGGATATAGCACAACTGGCCGGGCGATGAAGGAAAATAGCTCCTATTCTGGTTCTGCGATTTTCAGGACTTACGGTGTTGTTATAATTGTATTAATTTTAATGGGAGTTTTTTTTTCATATACAACTCGCTGGAATGATGAGGTTGACCAGGTGGCGCATGAAAAAATATTGCATGAAATCAATACTGCGTTAGCCTTTACGCTATATCAAATGGCAGTAAATAGGGATTTATCTAAATTGCCCAGGCTGGAAAGGCATAATCCGTTCGTTTATTTAGCCATTTATCAGGCTTTACCGAAAAATTATCATGGTGCAGTCACTGATAGTATTGGGTTGGTCAAGCAAGGGTGGTATTACGACCAAAAAACACAACTGGTTGTATTTGTAGATCGCAAGGGGAATATGCAGAAATATCAAATGGTGTTTGAGTTTGAAGATAAAAATAAATCTGGAGAATTTGAGTATTTAGACGATCTTATTTTAACTTTAGCCATCAAAAAGGCCTCTTAAGAAGAGGCCTTTTTAGCTTTAAAAAAAAGTGTAAGTTAACTTTTTATTATGTGCCTGTGCAAATTATAGTTGCTATAGGATCAGTGGCTGTAACGACGGCAACACCATTTGCGTGAATTTGACACTGATAGGTAGCTCCGGCACTACCACAGGCAGGGGTTCCCACAGCTGTAGCATCAAATTGAGCAGTAGGGAATCCGCTACCCAGGAACTTATCCAGTGTGGCGTCAATACAGGCTCCGGCAGAGATTTCTGTCGTGGTAATAGTAAAAGCTGGTGTGCCGACTATCGACTTTGCGTAGTTAACAGCAGCTGAACTGGAAATCTCAGAGGCAACGCCGGAATTTGCGGCAGCTTGAGCCTCACCGGATAAATCCTGAAACTTACCCAAAGCAGTAACGCCAAGAATACCCAGTAACACAATTACAACAACCAGTTCGATCAGTGTAAAGCCACCTTGTGATTTATTCATTATTTACGTCTCCTTTAGAGATTGTTAAGCAGATAAAAAGTTTTAACTTATACTAAATAAGGTAATGTCTTTGTGGTATGGTATAAGTTTGTGATTTTTCAACAAAATATAGTCGAATAAAGTGTTATTGCAAGATCGAATAGAGAATGGCTTCACATTAATAGAACTGGTGACGGTAATTGTACTGTTATCGGTGTTATCTGTAGTGGCGTTACCACGGCTCGGCGGGTTATCTGTTTTTGAAGAAAAAGCTTTCTTTGATGAAGTAACCAACGCGGTTCGCTACGCTCAAAAGCGGGCGCGGAGTACCGGCTGCAATGTGCAGGTATCATTGACGGCGACATCTTACCGGTTAAGACAGGGTAGTAGCTGTACTTCGGCTACCTACAATCGAAATGTTTTACACCCGCTAGATAGAACCACAAGCTATAGCAATCTATCCTTTCCTGATGGCCTGACAATTTCCCCTGCATCGACATTAATTTTTTCGGCCATTTCAGAAGTTAGTTTTTTTCCGACTTCTGCGGCACCGCATGTGTTTAGTGTTGGGGGTCATTCATTTACTGTGCATGAAAAATCAGGGTTAGTGGATGTTAACTGAAGTTACAGGTTCATTATTGAAACTCCGACCTAAAACGGTCTGGTCGCCAGGATTTACCCTGATAGAGGTTTTGATAACGATTGTTGTGATTGGAATTGCGGCAACCGCAATAATGAGTGTTTTTATCAGCACTGTAAAAACCAGCGTCGACCCGATTATTCAGCAACAGGCGATTTCCATTGCAGAAGCCTATCTTGAAGAAATTCAGGGTAAGAGTTTTACTGATCCAACCGGTGTAGAAACGGGGGAGTCCAGAGCAACTTTTGATGATATTGTTGATTATCATAATTTAATCGATACGGGTGCAAAAGATCAGAATGCATCTCCTATTGTAGGATTGGAAAATTACACGATTTCTGTAACAGTGACCTCACAGGCTTTGAATGGAATCGCATCTGCTGATGCTAAACGTATTGATGTGACAGTAACTCACCCTGCTACAGGTTCTATATTACTCTCCGGGTTCAGGGTTAATCATTAATGGTGCCGAAGATTTCAAAGGGTTTTACCTTAATAGAATTAATCGTAGTGATAGTTCTGCTGGGTATTATGTCGGCGGGTGCCGGATTGCTGATTACCAGGCCAATCGAAGCTTACTCTGATCAGTTGAGGCGTCAGCAATTAGTAGATTCTGCTGAGATGGCGGTGCGTAAAATAGAAACCGATATTCGTCGTGCTCTGCCCAATAGCCTGCGTATTGATGTTTCAAATATGCCTGATAGCTGGGCTCTGGAAATGATCAATGTGCTGGATGGAGCGAGGTACCGGGATGAAGTGCAATCAGGTGCTGTTGGTTATACCTCGGCGGCCCATATTCTGCTATTTAATGGTGTAGATGCTGAATTTAATGTGCTCGGGAAATTCACCTCCATGACAACTGCCACCCTGCCAAATTCAATGCGGGCCGTCATCTATAATACCAGCCCTTCAGCTATTTATAACGATGCAGTGACAACTGACACCTCAGGAATAATCAGTTATCCACAGGGAGTAGAGTTGACCACTGTGAGTGCCGCAGGCTTTGATGATGAGCATCATATAAGGTTGCCATCAGCTTTTCAGTTTGCCTTGCGTTCACCCACTCAAAGAATGTTCATCGTGAGCGGGCCAGTCAGTTATGTTTGTGATAAAACGACGGGTTATTTGACTCGCTATGCTGATTATGGGTATCAAAATACTCAATTAACTAGCAGTGCAGATCTGGCGGCACTGCCGGGTGTTGAGGAAGCTCGTGTTGCAACTCAGTTAGCCGGTTGTGGTATAAGTTACCAGCCCGGAGCTTCACAGAGAAGCGGTCTGGTTTCACTCGACCTGACTCTCACTGACAATAAAAATGAATCGGTTCGCCTTTTGCATCAGGTGCATGTGGACAACGTGCCATGAAATCAAAATTTCTTCAGTCAGGATTTTCTCTGATAACGGCTATCTTTTTGCTGGTCGTGCTGGCAACGTTAATGGTTTATATGATTAACCTGAGAGTGGTTCAACAAAACACAGTAGTAATGAGTTTGCAGGGTGCGCGAGCCATGCAGGCGGCTCGCTCAGGTATTGAATATGGAATTTATAAGGTGCTTGGGCCTGGTGCAACCTATGGCAGCGCTGCTGTCTGGTGTGCAACCCCGGGTACGGTGACGTTTACTGTCGCCGAACCAGCGCTGCAGCCTTTTACCGTGACCATGGAGTGTTCTAAAAGTGACCACGTTGAAGCAGCAGTGACTGTTACTTCCTATAATATATCGGCACTAGCTACAAATGGTTCTTTTGCGCTAGGCGCAGATGCCAATCCTGACTATATTTCACGTAAAATCAGAGTGACAGTTTCAATTGAGCCACCTTAAAAAAAATCAATAATATCAATAATATTTATGACCTAGTTAAAGTAAATATTGAATTGTCGAAAATTCAACACTATACTTCTAGCGTTAATTCCTTGAGTAAATAATAGCAGGCTATGAGCTCCGATCATCTACCTTCACTACTGCTTGTCGATGATGATTCTATTATCTCCGAAAGCCTTAAATATGTTTTAAGTGATGAGTATAGAGTGACCCTGGCCTTTGATCGGAATAACTGTATCGAACAACTGAGCCAGATGGTACCTCCCCCGCAACTTGTGCTGGTCGATCTTGGCTTGCCGCCGGATACGCATAAACCCGACGAAGGTTTCGCCGTTATTGAATACACCTGTAAGCATTTCCCGACTGCTAAAGTTATTGTATTGTCCGGGCAGGATGAACAGAAATATGTCGAAGCGGCAAAAAAACTGGGTGCTGTCGATTTTGTAGCAAAACCCTGTGATGTTGCCGAATTAAAAGTGCGTTTAAAGCGTCAGGTTGAAACATCTGATGATGTCTCTCATGAATTGCAGGCTATCAGTGGCATAGTGGGCAAAAGTTCAGCCATAGAACTGCTGCGAATGCAAATCAAGCAGTTAGCGGATTCACCCTATCCGGTTTTAATACATGGTGATTCGGGCAGCGGTAAAGAATTAACAGCGCAAAACTTGCACAGCTGTAGTGAACGTAAAGAGCATCCTTTTTTAACTCTCAACTGCGCAGCATTTAATGGAGAGTTACTGGCATCACAACTTTTTGGACATGCCAGGGGGGCGTTTACCGGTGCCACAGAAAGTAAGCGGGGCTTTTTTGAAGAAGCAGGAGATGGGACATTGCTGCTCGATGAAATAGCTGATTTACCTATTGATTTGCAGGCTAAATTACTGCGTGTTCTGGAAAACGGGGAATACTATCGACTGGGAGAAACCAAACCCCGTGTGGCGCGGGCCAGGGTGTTGGCTGCCAGTAACAAAAACTTGATTGATGCTATTGATAAAGGTCTGTTTCGTGAAGATCTGTATCACCGTTTGAGTGTTTTGACTATTCGTGTGCCGGGTGTAAATGAGCGTGAGCAGGATAAAATTGTATTACTTGAATATTTTCAGCAACAGTTGAATAAGCAGTTGATCGGTTTTGAGCTCGATGAAGAGTCGAGGCAATTATGGATGGCCTATGATTTCCCCGGGAATGTCAGAGAGTTAAGAAATATTATTATTCGTTTATCGGCTAAATACCCCGGACAGACCATTAAGCGGGCTTTGCTTGAGCAGGAAATGATGAATCATTTATCACCGGCAGGTGACCTGAATGAAATTGAGGTTTTCCGCAAAAACCTTAAAACAGATAATTTTCAATTGAATGATGAGCTAAAAAGAATAGAAAAAGAGTATATCAATATCGCCTTACAGGAGAGTTTGAATAATATGAGTAAAGCGGCTTCCATGTTAGGGGTCAATCGATCTACATTGTATGGGCGTCTGGACAGGGCCGAAGAATGATATTTATGCAGCACAATGGTTTGGTGATAACTGATGTATGAGGAATACTTTGGCCTGAAGCGGCCACCCTTTCGTATCACACCGGATACGTCATTATTTTATGATGGGGGACATCGTGGTGATATTCTGGGTGCACTGGTTTATGCGGTACATCGTGGTGAAGGAATCATCAAAGTTGTCGGTGAAGTGGGTAGCGGTAAAACCATGTTGTGCCGGATGTTGCAGCTGGAACTACCTGAATCCATTGAAATTATCTATATTGCAAACCCCAGCGTATCGCCGGAAGATATACTTTTTGTGATTGCCAGTGAGTTGAAGTTTGATGTTGCGCGGGACGCTTCGAAACATGAAGTTGTCAGTATGTTACATCACTATTTGCTGCAAAAGCATGCCGATAATAAGCAGGTTGTGATGTTTGTGGAAGAGGCCCAGAGCATGCCACTGGAAACTCTGGAAGAGATACGTTTGCTGTCTAATCTGGAAACAGATCAGCATAAATTACTGCAAATGATACTCTTTGGGCAGCCGGAACTGGATGATAACCTGGCTAATAATTCTATCCGCCAGTTGCGCGAACGTATTACGCATGATTTTAATTTAAAACCGTTAAGCGGTGCTGATATTCATCGGTATCTGAATTTCAGGATGCGTGAAGTGGGTTATACCGGACCAGAATTAATTAGTAAAAAGCTGGCTGATCACATGGCTAAATATTCTGAAGGCCTGTTACGTCGAATTAACATTCTTTCGGACAAAATGTTATTGTCTGCTTTTGCTGAAGGTACTCATACGCTAACTAAAAAGCACCTGTTGGCTGCGGTTAATGATAGTGGATTTAGTAAACTGGCACCTGCCAAAGGTCCATCTGGTAGATTATTGTGGCTAAGTGGAATTGCTGTTTTATTGTTGTTAGCCATTGCTTATGCTGTTGTGCAAAGCCAGTTTTTTTCAGGGTTACAGTTAAACTGGGCTCAGTATGATGTGACAGAACTTCCGCTGGAAGTGGAAAAGCAACTGAATTTGTCACAACAAAATACTCAGGTTGACAAGGTTGCTGAATTACCTGTTCAGCAGCAAATAACGGATCAGGTAATATTAAAGCCTGCTGTTGATGAGCCTGGAGAGGCGCAGAGATTAAAAAATCTAAAGGTTATTAAGACATCTAAAGTAGAAGTAAAGCTGTTAGAGCAAAAAGTGTTGACTGAATCAAAGAAAAATAAGCAATCTGCTGCTAATCTTGGTATTGTTAACAATGTACAGGTTGAGCAAAGTCAGCAACTTGAGGGGCTTTCTTCAAGTAAAAAGTATGAGAACTACCAGCAGTGGCTTGATGCAAAAATAGAATCGAGTAAGCAATGGTTAAAAAATGCAGATAAGCAGAGCGTATCTATACAGGTTTTAATGAGAAGTAAATCTGCGGGACGTGATCTGGTCAGCTTTTTAAATAACGAATGGCCGCTTGAATTAGATAAAACTTATCTGTATGAAGTTAATATGAAAGGAAAAGCAATATACAGGGTGTTTTATGGTGAATATCCGTCTATAACATTGGGACAGATTAAAATGAAACAATTACCTGAATCAGTGCGTGTTAATTCGCCTTATCTGCATTCTGTATATCGGATGCAAAAGGCATTGCTGTAGTTCTGACAAAGTAGTGAGTTTAGTGTTTGTAAGACTGGGAAAAATAATGAGATATCTACTAATAATAGTTACCCTGATTGGCTTATCGGCCTGTCAGAAAACGCTGCCCGAAAAAGACCCTCGTATGGCTATATCGGGACATATCAATGAACCTGTTCCAGAAAAAAAGCAGATAGATCAATCAATTCCCCCGGTTGTCAGTCAGCTACCGATCATATCGGTGCCAAAACCGGTTGAAAAATTGCAAACCTTTACCGTTGTTGCCACTAACTTACCAGCTAATGAATTATTATTTGCGCTGGCCAGGGATGCACGTCTAAACCTGGATATTGATCCAGCTATTGAAGGCAATGTCAGCATCAATGCGATCGATCAAACATTGCCACAGATTCTTAAACGCATATCGCGCCAGGTAAACTTGCGTTATTTCGTTGATGGCCCGAATCTTATTGTGCAGAAGGATTTACCATTTACCCGTGTTTATCATATTGATTACCTGAATATGAAGCGTGACACTACTTCTGGAGTCTCAATCACAACGCAAATAGCCTCTACCGGTACGGTTGCAGAAGGTGGCAGTGGCGGAGGTAGTAACTCCAGCACTAATATTTCCAATACTTCTAATCATGATTTCTGGGGATCTCTTGAAGCTAATCTGTTAAAAATTGCTACCGATGGTGGTGCAACTGGTTCGATTAATTCAAACAGGGAAAGTGGTATTTTATCAGTTACAGCGACTGCTACAGCGCATGAAGATATTCAGGAATTTATAGATAAAGTGATGTCCAGTATAAGAAAGCAGGTATTGATAGAAGCAACTGTTGTCGAAGTCACCTTGAATGACCAGTTCCAGGCCGGTGTTGACTGGTCAAGCCTGGTTACCGGTAATGGCTGGAATTTTACGCAAAGTGCACTTGCTGGAAATCTGAGTTCGGCTCCCTTTCTATCCGCTACCTATAACGATAAAACTGCGGATGGCGATATTACGGCCTCAATTAAGGCGTTAGATTCCTTTGGCGATGTTTCGGTGATGTCCAGCCCTAAAATTATGGCGCTTAATAACCAGACATCTATTCTTAAAGTTGTTGATAACCGGGTATATTTCACAACCGAGAAAGAGACCACGGACGCTACTGCGACTACTGCAGAAAAGAATACATTTACTACCACTATCCACACTGTGCCGGTAGGTTTCGTGATGAATGTTACGCCCTACATCACTGAGAATGACGAAGTGATTCTGAACATACGCCCTACTATTTCGCGTATTTTGCAGTTTGTTGATATACCTACTTTCACTACCAGTGGCATATCCAATCAGGTTCCTGAAATTTCCGTGCGTGAAATGGAGTCAGTATTAAGAGTGGCAAATGGTGATACTGCGGTAATTGGCGGTTTGATGCAGGATACGGCCAATAAAAATAGTAGTGGAATCCCGGGTTTACATGAGGTTGACGGGTTTGGTTTCCTGTTTGGAACCCAGGAAAGAACGTTGAATAAAACCGAGCTGGTGATTTTTTTACGGCCAAGAATTATAGATAACGCAAGTTTGAACAACGAGTTACAGGATTTTAAGCGCTATCTTAAGCCCAAGCTGTTAACTGAATAAAGTTAGCCAGGGAAATCTCATGAGTTTACTGTTAGATGCATTAAAAAAAGCAGCCCAACAAAAAAAAGCTAAAGATAGTAGCGAGCCTGAGCGCAATACTGACTCTGCTGATATTGCAGGTAGTGAAACTACGCATGCGTTTACCAGGCGAGATGAGACAGCGTTAACTGAAACCGTTATAACTTCAACGGCATATGATCCCACTGTTATAGAAGATCCTGTACATCATGCCGCTATGACAGATGCTGATGAAACAGCGTTAACAGAAACCGTTATAACTTCAACGGCATATGATCCCACTGTTGTAGAAGATCCTGTACATCATGCCGCTATGACAGATGCTGATGAAACCACTATAGATGAGACAGCTATAGATAAAACTTCAACAGATCAGACTTTATTAGATGAAACGGAACTTGATTCCACTATTCTTGAAAAAACTCAGGTTGATTCAACTCTGATCGAGCCTTCTGAAAAGGATAATGATTCTGCAGATGCGAATTTAACAGAGACAGAATTACACCATACCGATTCAACTCAGCTTGATGAAACGATGGAAATTGGAGTCATTTCGACCGAAGATGCCTCGGAGTCAGATTCAAACCCCCGTGAAACAGCAGATACTAATCCTCCTCAAGTTGAAGAAACGATTGAAATTGGAGCAATTTCTTTCGAAGATACCAACGTCGCTGAAGACTCTTTAGAGCCTGTTTCGAGTTCATCAGGCGGCCCTGATGATGTATCCGGACCTGAAGAAACGATGGAGATTAATTCAAAACTTATTGATCCCAGCCAGCTTGATTATGACGAGTTTTCAAAGGACACTATTGCATCAGATGATCCGACAGAACTTGGAGAAGATTTTAAATTTGCCGATTCGACAGAACTGGATGTAACTTCTTTAGACCGTACAGAGACAAAAGATGATACGGAGTTGAGAAATCAATCCCGCTTATCCGATGCAGAAAGATCTATGTATATCATAGACGGAACTGAGTCGAAATCTGTTAATGCGGTCGATGATGAAGTAATTAAAAATGAAAAAGAAGCATTTGCTGATATTCAGGCAAAATATAAAAAGCGCCTGGCAGAGAAAGAGGACGGCTTAACCGAGGATGATGTTACCCAGTTTATGGGCGATGGCGTTTCGACAAGAAAGCCCCGTGCTGTTAAAACTGTTGAAGAGTCCGGAATAAATTCAGATGATACGACTTTGACCAACTCTGAATCTCTGACGATGACCAATTTCAGCTTCGACGGTCAGGATTCTGAACACCCGGAAGCAGGTAACCCTGCAGCGCTAAATGATCAGACCGAAAGCGATACCTATTCTTTACACAAGTACGATAGAAACTCTAAAGCAGATCAGACTACTTCTTATAGCTTAAGCCTGGAAGAAATATCTGAAGATGATAAAGCAACACGCATAAATACTGATGTAACTGCAACAGCTTCATCTATTGATATTGAACAATTAACCAATGAGGGCATAGTTCAGACACAGACTGACCATAAGACATCTTCCAGACCATATGCTCCAGATAACTACGATAGAACACTGTTAAACCTGTCCGAAAAAGATGTTTCTAATATCTTTCCAGGCATGAGACCGGATTCCGATACGGTCATGACACCTGATTATGCTAAACGAATTTTTCTAAGTAAGTCGAGCCAGATTAAAACACGTTATTTTAAATTGTATGCGGGCATTGCGCTGGTTTTACTGCTGTCTGTTGTTATGTTGGGATTGTTTCAGCTACAGGAAGAGTCCACACAAATGGATAACGGCCTTATAAGTCTTAAGCGGGATCCGATGCCTGGCATTATCAAGCCCCAGTTTGAAAAAAGTTCAGAGCGATTATTTGTGCCAGAGTCGAATGAATCTGATAACAATATGATTAAAATAATATCTACAGCCGATGAACCTGAATCGGCGCAGAGTGTTTCTGTGCAAGATGCTGATGAGGCCGGCAGTGTGGTAGAAAATGCTGATGAAGGGCAGGCTGAAAAGCCGAATGCTGTGCCTGTTAACGCTGCTGAACAACAGACACCGAATAAAACTGTCACTTTAACAAAAAATAAACCTGTACAGGCCAGTGCATCTTCTTCTACGTTGTCTATTTCCAGTGGTAGTCAGACATCTACGGAAAGTCAGCTATTGAATGAGGCTTATAACGCTTATGAGCGGAGTGATATGGCATCGGCTAAATCACTTTACAATAAGGTACTGGAATTAGATGGAGCAAATAGAGATGCTCTTCTGGGAAGAGCTGCTATTCATATTCAGGATAATGAGTACCAGCAGGCTATCAATATATATCAGAAATTACTGGTTGATAAC
>CALCSG010000237.1 GCA_937894085.1 uncultured Gammaproteobacteria bacterium
TCAAGGGCAGCTATTTTTTCATTTTCAGCTTTAACAACCTGGTTCATGGCGTCTTGAACATCATCCGGAGGTTCGATTCGCTGCAGCTCAACCCGGACAACATCAATTCCCCATTTGGTAACTTCTTTGGATAATATCTTTTCAACTTCTTCATTAATCTGGTCTCTATTTTCGTTTGCCTCTGTGAGGGTCATTTTACCGATCACGGCTCTGAGGGTTGTTTTTGCCAGAGACGGCACTGAGGTAGCAAAATCGTTCACGTTATAAATTGCTTGTTTGGCTTCTTCCACTCTGTAATAGACCACACCATCTACTATAGCATTTAATTTGTCCTTTGTAATAATTGATTGTGGCTCAATATCCACTCGGCGCTCTGTTATGTTTATGCGATGCATTTTTGAGATGAAAGGTATAACCCAGTTAAAACCGGCGCTGGCAGTTTTTGAATACCGGCCCAGAAATTCGATAACGCCCACTTCTACAGGCCGGAGGATTTTTACGCCTGAAGCGAAGATAAATAATCCGAAAATTACAACCACGAATACTATGTCCATCTAAATTCTCCTTATAGTTTATAATATTCTTCTAGTTAATTAATCTTGGTATATTTGGAAGCATATACCTGATTTCTACGTCAAATTAAAAACCCCTTCATCTACATCCAATTAGTGAAGAAACTTGGGAAACCTTTCTATTAGTGTGTCATTTTTCGTCACCACCTTGCCGTGAGTTTACGGATATTCCTTGTTATGTTTATTAATTTTGAAAGTTAAAAAACATTAGACCTCTTGCATTAAGAATATTGTCTTCTGGGTTATCGCATTTCAGAATTTCGCCACCGACTCGCCAACCGAGTGAGTGTCAACCAGAGTGGTGGGTGGGAGGGTCCTATTATCTGGTGCTAAGAATAGCATCCTAAAACCCAACCAAGGCCGATGGCAATCCATACTTGGGTAAACATCACCCCTGGTGTTGTTTTTAGTTTATCATAGGCTCTCTCGAATAAAAGGAGAGTTGGTGTTAATAAATAGAATACCTTAGTTTTCTTCTATTGCCCTTATGGCAAACTAAAAACAACCTTAAGATCACCTTAAGGTTGTTTGCAATAATAGTTTATGATTGTTTATATTGTGTTTTCTTCAGGCAGGTTTGGCAGCCAGATTGTAAAACAGCTTCCCTTCCCAGAATGACTTTCAAATTCCAATCGACCCTGATGGGCTGTGATCAAATCACGGGAGATGCTCAGGCCTAAACCCATCCCCTGTGGAAACCGGGTTTCAGCGCGGCCGCGGAAGAACGGAGTGAACAATACTTGCTGATCATCAACCGTAATTCCAGGCCCCGTATCCTGTACTCGAATCCATACTTCATTGGCATGAATACCAGCATCTACAGTAACCGTGCCCCCTGGTGGTGTAAATTTGATAGCATTGTGGGTCAAATTCCCAATGGCCTGCGCCAAGCGATCCGGATCAACTTTCATCACAGGTAATTCATTTGAAATATTGCTCTGCCAGTGTAATCCTTTAGCATAGGCTGCTTCCCGCTGGGAGTGGAGTCGATTAGGTAACCACTCGTTCAAGTCCACCAACTGATTTTCTAACCTAAACGAGCCTACAGATTGATCATAGAAGCCCGTCAAATCATCTAACAATCGGCGAAGAATGCCAATTTCATTCTCCATCCCTGCTAATAATTCTTGACGTAAACTCTCATTTTCAATCGCCCCAGCTTCCAAAGCCTGGACGGCTGGGAGCAACGCACCTAATGGACGTCCTATTTCATGCACCAGGTTTGCGAGTAACTTCCGACGGGTCGTCTCCAAAGTACGCAGCCGGGTGACAAGTATGTTTACCGTCCGTAACAGGCTCCGAATTTCTTCTGGCCCCTGTTCTTCAGGTGAAGCAACTTCTTTCCCTGTAGCCAGCTGTTGAATTGAAACTGTGATTTGCTGCAATGCCCGACTCAGATTTATCGCTAATAAGAGAGCAATTCCTGACCCAAGAAAAACTCCTACGGTCAAGATCCCAATGATCACACGACGGAGTGCCAAAAACTGCCCGTACACATTCTTCAGGTGATAGGTCATCTGAACCACGCCCATGATAGCTTCTGTATCGCTACGA
>CALCSG010000238.1 GCA_937894085.1 uncultured Gammaproteobacteria bacterium
TTCGCTAGATCTGGAATTAACTGCGTTGCACTTCAGAGTTGAATCCGCCAAATAATAAAAACGGACAATTTCCTGTTATCTTCGTCAGCTATAGTCTTAGATAGTAGCAACTGCTAGTTGAATTTGGTAATTTTTCGTATTGACGCAAAATTTGTATAGCCCGGAAAATGGCAGTTTTTTGTCATATAATATTTATATATTCGAACAATTATGATTGGTAGGGTGCGTACGGCGCACCCTTCAAAATAGCCGGCAAAAGTAAGCTACTCAGGAGACGACTTTTAGTCGTTACATTTCAACCTATGGATTTTCAGTCCAAAGTAGTTGAACTTTCCCGCGACCCTGCTATTTTACAAATCCCGATTAAGGGAAAGGGCGTAACTTTACAGGTTATAATCGCTGTTTTAACTTCAGAGATAAAAGTAGTCCATGACTACCATTCACCCGCTTGCAGCTAAATTTATTGGCATTTTGACATTGTGTGTTGCCTTGCTCGTGATCAGTCGCGAATTTAATTTCTGGTCTGCAGTTGACAGTGTGTTATTTGTGCCGGTGATTCTGTTAGTCCTGGTAATGACCCTGTATGTCTCTACGGGACGCAAGGTATTTGTACTGGTGGCCGTGTTATTGACGCTGATTAACCTTGTATGGAACGATAACGCAGAGCTAACACTAACCGCCGGTTTTTCCACGGCGGCCTTTATCGCGGTGTTTTTCGCCGCGTTGACCACGCTAAAATATGTAGCTGCTACTTCTCCAGCAATTCAGCGTTGCGGACGTTTTCTGGCACAACAACCACCGGGCAGGCGTTACGCGGCATTGACCGTGGGGGGCCAGTTGTTTGGACTGCTGTTGAATTATGGATCGATCTCCCTGCTTGGCAGTATGACTATGGTTAATGCCAGTCAGGAACGCAACGAAGAAATTCGCAATCACCGTATTCGACGTATGTTACTGGCAATTCAGCGTGGATTTATTTCTACTTTACCCTGGTCACCCCTTTCTTTTGCGATGGCTATCACTACGTCGCTAATTCCCGGAACCTCCTGGGCATTGTGTGCCTTACCGGGTCTGCTAAATGGGGCCATAATCGCGGGTGTCGGCTGGTTGCTGGATACGCTATTCAAGCCAAAGCTTTCTACAGGCGTGATTCCAACTCGCCAGATTGAAGGCAGCTGGTTCACGATATTACCACTGCTATTACTGCTGCTGGTACTGGTGACATTGCTGGTCGGTGCGTATTTAATAAGCGGAGTACGCGTGTTAGCACTGGTAATGGTAATCGTGCCATTGTTATCAATAGCCTGGCTGGTCGTGCAGAATTTTGGCCAGCAGCCGTTGACAGAGGTCAGACAACGTTCGGCCGATTACCTGATGGTACAACTGGCCGGTTTTCGGGGTGAACTGGTGTTACTGATGATGGCCGGTTACATCGGTACTGTGGCCTCACCTGTGCTCGGTTGGTTGATGACTTTTCTAAATATCGATCTGACCAGCTTGCCTGCCTGGAGCATACTGGTGCTACTGGTCTGGTTTATTCCGCTGGTAGGACAAATCGGCATGAACCCGATTCTGGCTGTGGCATTGATTGCACCCATATTACCGGATGCTTCACAACTGGGTATTTCCCCGGTGTCGATTGTTGTTGCTTTAACTGCTGGCTGGATATTAAGCGGAGTCAGTTCGCCTTTTACCGCGACTACCATGATGGTGGGTAATTTTGCCGGTGTCAGTTCTACCCATGTCGGACAAAACTGGAACGGAATTTATACGATAATTTGTGGCGTATTGCTGTCGGTATGGGTGGTAATTTATGCCACTTATTTTTAAGCTGAAAGTTTGATAGAGACAGACAGCTGGTACACATTAATAGCTTAAGACTACCTGATTATCCCTGAGATCTGGCTATTAATCATTTTGAATGCGAAGAAAAGCTTTACTCTCGCAAAGACGCAAAGATAGACTGCTTAAGTTAATCAAGACTTATAAAGTGGGACTGGTTTTTACTTTGCGTTCTTTGCGCCCTGGCGAGATACCATTTTTCTGTTGTTTTTGACAATGGCTGAGTGTCCGGGATAATCAGGAAAGATTAAGATTTTCAAAGGAAACCATACATGCAAAACACTGAATTACCTGTAGCACTGAAACAGTTTGTAAATGAGATGGATGCGTTACTGAATACAGTTAGTGATGAAAGCATTCTTCACCTCAATGTCGGCGATGCCATGGCTAAACTGGTCGCCAAAGATGACTGGCTAGATCCTGCGTTTAGCCTGCCGCATCCGCAGTACTACCAGCAATACCTGCTCTACGCTGATCCTGATGAGCGCTATTCCGTAGTCAGCTTTGTATGGGGGCCAGGACAGCAGACCCCCATTCATGACCACACGGTGTGGGGAGTAGTCGGTATGTTGCGAGGTGAAGAAATATCGCAAAACTACCAGATTGCTGCTGATGGCATGCCCAGTCCTACGGGCGAAGCAATATTGCTGACTCCCGGAAAAATTGCATTAGTTTCACCTGCCCTGGGCGATGTACACGCGGTGCGCAATGCGCTTGATGATCAGGTCTCTATCAGTATTCACGTGTATGGCGGAAATATCGGCAAAATCAAGCGTCATGTTTTTTCACAGCAAGGAGGGCTGCCAAAGGATTTTATTTCGGGTTACTCCAACATCGAAATAGTGTCAGAGTGAAATGGTATCAGTGAATTCCAGAAATCAGGTCAGTTCGCTGCACAGATTCGATTACCAGTTTGTGCGCTCGAAATTACTGAACCGCGAAGAAATTGCTTTTCTGGATGTGCGTGAAGAAGCGCCGCATGCCGAAGGTCATCCGCTATTTGCAGCTAACCTGCCACTCACCCGGCTTGAACTGGATGCCTATCGTAAATTGCCACGACGTGATGCGCCGATTGTGACCTTCGATGCCGGGGAAGGTCTGGCAGAAATCGCAGCACAGCGTCTGATAGCTTTAGGGTTTACACATGTGGGCGTTTTCGAAGGAGGTCTCGATGGCTGGAAAGATGCTGGCGGGGAAGTGTTTATTGACGTCAATGTACCCAGCAAGGCGTTTGGCGAACTGATGGAGTCCATCTGTCACACACCATCGATATCCGCGCAGCAAGTCAGGGCCATGATTGACGCCGGGGATGATATGGTGATCGTGGATGTTCGACGTTTCGATGAATACCGGACGATGAGCATCCCGCAGGGTGTCAATGTTCCCGGCGGAGAGGTCGTGTTACGGGTGCCGGATCTGGCTGCAGATCCGAATACGCTGATTATTGTTAACTGTGCTGGTCGCACCCGTAGCATGATTGGAACGCAGTCACTGATCAATGCCGGGCTGCCGAATCCGGTTGCTGCTCTGCGTAACGGTACGATAGGCTGGGTGCTGGCCCATCAGCAACTGGATGTTGGGCAGTCGCGCACGTCTTCCAGTACTACAGACGAATCTATTGAAATAGCCAGAAGGCGGGCGAGGGTTGTTGCAGACAGAAGCGGTGTTAAACGAGCCAATAAGGAAGATCTCGCGGCATGGTCTTCTCAGGAAATGCGGTCGACCTATTTCTTCGATGTTCGTAGCATCAGCGAATATGAGAAAAACCACCTGGCGGATTTTTATCCGGTTGCAGGTGGGCAATTAGTGCAGGAAACAGAGATGTACGCCCCGCTGCGAGGCGCATGTATCGTGCTGGTCGACGATGACGGGGTGCGCGCCAACATGGCAGCCTCCTGGCTGGCGCAGATGGCCTGGGACGTTTATGTGGTCGATGGACTGACGTTGGACGATTTTTCACAATCCGGTAGCTGGCAGGCAAAGTTGCCCATACTTCCACACAATTCTGAGATAAGCCCCGGCACCTTACTTGACTGGCTGAATTCTGCTGATGTCATCGTGGTGGATGTGGCAAAGCATGCAGACTTTAAAAAGGGACATATTCCTGGTGCGTGGTATGTATTGCGATCACAGCTCAATGCAGCAATTGCTAATTTACCTCAGGCCTCCCGTTATGTTGTGACCAGTGACGATGGCATGCTGGCGCAGCTTGCTGCAGCCGAGCTGGGGCAACTTGTAGAAGGTGAAGTGTATGTTTTAGCGGGTGGAACGCTAGCCTGGTTAGAAGCGGGTAATGCAATGGAATCAGGAGAAAAACATCTGGCTTCCAGGCCCATTGATCGATATAAACGGCCTTATGAAGGAACCGACGCAAAACCTGAGGCTATGCAGGCCTACCTGGACTGGGAGTTCGGCCTGATCGAACAGTTGCGACGGGATGGCACGCATCACTTCCAGCCGATGAAGTTTACCGGTGAAATATTCGGGCTAAAGCGTGGCAGTCCGCTGCTTTAAGATAAACAGTTCATCTTTGATGAAGGTTGAAAAAACTAAGGTCAGAGATCCTGCTGTAGAGATGATTCCGGAAAGTGGACGGTGATCGTGGTGCCTTCGCCTGGCTGGCTTTCAATAGAGATAGGCCAGTTAAAACGGTCAGATAAACGTTTGACTATTGTTAAGCCGACTCCATGGCCATGTTTACTGTTGTTAGCGCGTACAAAAGGTTTGAAGATATCTTTAACCTTGTTCTGTTCTATACCCTGACCGCTATCGGAAATAATCACGCTATGATTGGTTATAGTTATTTTTATGGTGCCTTTGTCGGTATAAAGGATTGCGTTACGAATCAAGTTACCAAAAAGCACCGATAACACTTTTTCGGCAGCATGTGTAAAAAGCTGATTTTTTGCAGTGAAGTGAAAGG
>CALCSG010000239.1 GCA_937894085.1 uncultured Gammaproteobacteria bacterium
TCAAACTCTGGATCACCTGGCAACATTTGAGGCGGGCTCGGTCTCTGAGCTGGATACTGCAACTCACCGGATCACCATCAAAACTACAGATGGTCTACTGGACACGTCAACTAAACTGGAGATTTTTAGCCCCGGCTGGAATTATCTTGGCAGTGTAATTGTCGATCAATCTGAAAATGACCTTGCCAGTGGTGTTTTTGAAGGCAGGGGTTTCGCTAATGTTACAGTCGGACAGAGTGTGCGTAGCCGTAAGGGACCAGATGCTTTATTTGTGGTGCTGTCCGCCCTCAATCCCTACCGTATATGGCTGATTGTCGTACTCGTTTCGCTAGTAAGCTTTCTCGGCTACGTGCTGATTAAGCTGATGGGCAGTCGCGCAGGGATAGGCCTGACCGGGTTGTTCGGGGGGTTGGTTTCAAGCACCGTAACCACCCTGAGTTTTGCGCGACGTAGCCAGGAAAGTACGCATGCGATTCCATTATTTGCAGCAGCGATTATTCTGGCCTCGTCCATTATGTTCCCACGGCTTATTATCGAGATAGGCATTTTTAACTCTGCGTTGATGAAGGGTATTTTCGTACCCATGGCGGTAATGGGATTCACGGGTCTGTTGTTAGCAGCTTATTCATTTAGGCGTTTTGGCAAGCAGGTTAATCCGAATGCTCCCTCTGTTGTATTCGATAATCCTTTCAGTCTTAAGTCAGCAATTTCTTTTGCACTCGTATTTGCCACAATTCTCGCGGGCACCCGACTTGCTACAGCTTACCTGGGGGATGCCTGGTTACCGGTCGTGGCGATAGTGAGTGGATTGACGGATGCCGATGCAATTGCATTTTCGATCAGTAGCCTGCATCGTAGTGGACTGATATCACTGGACTGGGCCAGCTTCAACCTGGTGCTCGGAGCCTTGTCGAATACCTTTATGAAACTTGCCCTGGTCTTCACCCTGGGTAACCGTGCGCTGTTTAAACAATTACTGTGGAGCTTTCTAATCATTGGTGGAGTGGGGATCATCACCATGCTGTTTTATTACGACCTTGGAATCTTTAGCTGATACGTAAAAATGGAAAAGCGCTAACGGCTATTATTTAAAACTGTACTACTGTTCCCATAATCGAGCTATTACAGAAATTTAGCCTTTGCGTTTAATAAAACTAACTGACAATAAAGTACTTGTTTTTTTTAAGCCGTGGCAAGTGCTTCAGGAGGTGATTCACGTACCGGCATTGCAGGAGGTATTTGACTTTAAATGTTGATGACATTGAAGCCGGGTAGTTAGCTTGAGGCTAAAGCGATGAATTAATTCAAACAAATAACTCAGTCATTTTCGCGGTAGTATTCCGGCCAGTGTAATTTCACAACCGGGCTGTCCTCGGCGTAGGAATAACAGCTGTTTAGGAGGTCATTCTGTCGCTTACCGGAAGTGCCTTTGGAGCGCCTTATTTTTTCGCTGATAATGGTTTGTATCGCTGTAGTCGCCACCGGTCCGAGCAGTTCGGTTAAGTGGGTGCATCCGCGATGCGAGCCCATCGCTAATCTGGACTTTTTAGTCCAGCCCGGTGCTATCCTGAGTCCGATCAGGTTACGTGCTACGTCCTTCACTGACTTACAATAATTATAAGGTGATGCATCAATCACAGCAACGGCATCAATCACCTCCAGTTCGATATTAACCGTCAACCGTATCGATATATCGTGCAGGGCTTCTTTCGCCTCTATCCAGCCACCGCGGTCGTGATTTTCGAAGCGGTAAGGTTTCGTATCGACAATGCGACCTTCGATATCCCATAAATCATCCTGTCGATGGTAACCCTGGCATGTTACCACGCGGGTATGCGCCAACTTGCGTGAGGTGGGTGTTGATAAAGGCAAAAGAAATCTCCAGATTAAAAGTATTAATGAATGATCAGCTATAAGGCATTATCAGGACTGATCGCTAAATGTCGAGACCCACCAGCAAAATCTCGAATTTGATCATTAATTAGCTGCTGTTTGCCGAATTTTGGGCAACTTTCCAAAAGCTGATAGATGTTTAGAATATCTGTTGCAGCTGATGAAGGTTTAATACATCCCAGTCCGGCACCGGGCAATCTACAGGTAAAAGATCGTTCGGAAGGAATCGACCGGTTCTGACTAATGCTGTTTTCATTCCCAGCTTGGCAGCTCCTTTTATATCAGTATCCGGACGATCCCCTATCATCAGGCAATCCAGGGCTTTAACGCCTAACTTTTTGAAGGCCATTTCATACAGCAAAGGGAAAGGTTTACCAATTGTGACTGGCTGTTGACCTGTTGCGGCAATAAAGGGAGCAACTAAAGAGCCACCACCCGGTAAAACAATATGTTTACCATCTATGACTCCGTCAACCGTGGTATCGGGATTGGTGCTAACCAGTTTAGCTTTCTGCTTGATAATAAGATTAATGCCAGTGGTCAGGCTTTTGTAATCAATACCCGCTCCTTCACCAATCACCACATAATCAGCATACTGCTGGTCAAAGTGTCCAAATTTATTTAATGCATCGAATAATCCTTGAGCACCGACAGCATAAAAGTGAAAAGATTTTTTTTGTTCAGATAACCATAGTGCTGTGGCCTCACCGCTGGTGATGATACTTTCAGAGTCTGGTCGATGAAAACCCAAATACTCAAGCTTATCGGCAACCTGTTGGGGTGAAAGAATGGGATTGTTAGTGATAAAACAGTGTGGGATGTGAAGAATCGAATCCATGAACTCAATAGCGTGTTCCAGGGCCTGGTTGCCATGAAAAAGCACACCATCCATATCAAGTAGAATAGCCGAAAATTTATTAACGGAAAGCGGGACTTGTCCTAAAGTCATCAATGTACTGTTTTTAGAATTTTAATAATAGAAAACTATTGTTGTTGAAAGGTGCTTCCAACTTCCGCTATCAACCATTGAAAAAATCAGGATTTAGGGAAGTCTTTTAGACAGCACTTACTCGATGGATTGCTTATCTCACAATGGCACATACGGTCTTTAGTCTGTCTGGTTACGTACTCCCTGATATAAATATCTTGAGTAGCATCTTTAAGTGATACACCAAAGCAATAACAGATAGTGGCACCATCAGTTTTATCCTTGACGCCGACCGATGTTCGTAAATGATCACAAGTGATTATTGAATTATCATCACCAAAATAAACCACATTGCATTCCGGGTCGTCACAAAAATAGTAAGTTTGTGTTTTACTCTTCCAGTGCCACGGCTCCTTAATATGATGAACAACAGTTTTTAATGGCACTTGATTGTAATTTTGTCCATTCACTGGACATCTATATTTTCCTGGAGAGGGTTTTGAAACACTCGAAGTTGAGCAACAATCAGACATAGTTATTACCTGAGGTTAGATTTTGTATGTTCTAAGAATTTTTGTATTTCTTTTGAATCAATAACTTCATATTTTATTCAAATTTCAAAAGAAGACTAAAAGTACGGTTATTATAAAACCAATTATGGCAATTTATCGAATTATTCTAATGTCCGTTGGTTGTTAAATTACATCGAAGTTAGGCCCCATTACAAACCTTGAACAGTCAGGAGTGGTTCAAATTTCAGTGCAATTCAACAAAAAGTATTAATGCCCCAAAAAAGGTGGGTAGTAGTAACTGAATTGATCCAGAGATTTATCTGTTTTTAATAACACTTATATTGTTCTTCTACAATCATTTGTACTGCATTCATAATAGGCATGTCCATTATTGCTTCTCCATACTTTTTTCTTAGAGTCATTATTTTAAATTCAAATAATGACCCAAGTTCATTGATGTTTAGAGCGCTATTACCGGTACATAAAATATTAATGCTGGTCATATCTCTCAGCATTTTGGAATAATGCAAATGAGTTTCTACAGCGCCAAGAATATACGATCTTAAAATTTTGATTCTTTGTATATCTTTTGCAATTACTGCTTCAGAATAATCTCTGAGCTTAAACTCTCCAGAAGCACTTACTACAGTTATTACAGAAAGCAGAGATATCACTGATAATAAATATGCGATGTATTTAAACTTCTTCATGAATTAAATAATCGGAAATGATGTTCATGTGAATAAAGC
>CALCSG010000240.1 GCA_937894085.1 uncultured Gammaproteobacteria bacterium
TCACATCAGTGATTTTTTTCTTGCAAGAACGGAGTGGGTCCATATATGGCCTTATGTCGCGAGTCCAACACTTTGAGCCGTTAGAAGACCATGCAGAATTTATCCAGCAACTCAAAGATAAACATGGCCTGAAACGTAGTTTCTGGAAGCGTGTTATATAGATTTTTCTGATTACCCCTGAGAGTCAGCCAGCTAATCGCTTTGAATAAAATAACTCACCACTGAGGACACGAAGGTCACAGAGGAAGAGATTGGGGCTTGTCGTTACTCAAGTTTAATATATTTAACATATATTGAACTTGAGAGACTTTTTCAGGCTTAAGGAAATACTATTTACCTCCGTGTTCTCTGTGGTGAAAAGGTTTTAAATACTAAGATGGTTGAAGCTCAGGTAAAATCAGGTAGATTTTTCTATGCCCTGCATCTTCGATAGAATTGGAAAAAATTAGGTAATCCTTTGTTATTGGCGGGAGGGGGATTTAGGCTGACGGGTATCAGTCGCTGCTAATTGATTTTTAAGTATCAGCATAAATAGATAGCTTCGAGTTGATATAACTCCTTGGATTATATTGGACTTTACAGTACATTCTCCTACAGCTTGTAATGATAACCAATAATAACTATTTGCACAGGGATGATTTTTTTAAAACCCATTCTTACTCCAGGTTACTTAATCTTGTCTACAGCTGTGGAGCTAATACCTGTTTCTCCGTTTACAATAATTTATTCGAGTACCAATAATGCAGCAGGATGAACAACAGTTTCTAAACAGTCTCGATAAAAAATTATGGACATCGGCGGATAAATTACGCTCCACTCTTGATGCCTCACAATACAAACACACTGTACTGGGCATGATTTTCCTGAAGTATGTCAGTGACTCATTCGACATCCGCCGCAAAGAACTTATAGAGCAATTCAGAAACCCGGATCACGAATACTTTCTCGACCCAGCAGACTTTAATGGCGAAGACAGTGATGAATACCGGACAGAAATCAACGAAGAGCTGGAGCAGCGCGACTACTACACCGAAGCCAATGTGTTCTGGGTGCCTAAAGTCGCCCGCTGGGAGTTTCTGCAAAACCAGAATAAAGTCGTTATCACTGGTGAAATTGAAGTCGGCGAAGGCAAGGCAGTAAAGAAAATCCGTTCCGTCGGCCAGCTCATCGATAACGCCCTGGAAGCCATCGAACACGACAACCCCAAACTCAAAGGCGTGCTGAATAAACGCTACACCCAATTACAGATCGACCAGGCCAAACTCGGCGAGTTGATCGATCTGGTCGCCACCATTCCCTTCGCGCACGACAGCCTCAGTAGTAAGGACATTCTTGGCCATGTGTATGAATACTTCCTCGGTCAGTTTGCGCTGGCCGAAGGTAAAAAGGGCGGCCAGTTTACGCCTAAATCCATCGTCAGCCTCATCGTGCAAATGCTCGAACCCTTTAAAGGCCGCGTCTACGACCCCGCCATGGGTTCCGGTGGTTTCTTTGTACAGTCAGAACATTTTATATCCGAACACCAGGGCCGTATTGGCGATGTTTCTATCTACGGGCAGGAATACAACCACACCACCTGGCAACTGGCTGCCATGAACATGGTGATCCGTGGTATAGACTTTAACTTTGGCAAAGAACCGGCCAACACCTACACCAACGACCAGCACCCGGATCTGCGCGCCGACTTCGTCATGGCCAACCCACCGTTTAATATGAAAGAGTGGGATGTCGGCGTAGACGATAACGACCCACGCTGGGTATACGGTAAGCCACCCACCGGCAATGCCAACTTCGCCTGGTTGCAACACATGCTCTACCACCTGGCACCCAATGGCAGCATGGGTCTGTTATTAGCCAATGGCTCCATGAGTTCCAATACCAGTGGCGAAGGCGAAATCCGCAAAGCCCTGATAGAAAATGGCCTGGTCGAATGCATGGTCGCCTTACCCGGCCAACTGTTCACCAATACCCAGATACCCGCCTGTATCTGGTTTTTAACCAGGAATAAAAGACAGCGCACCTCAGCCAGTGGCAAACAACTGCGGGATCGCAGTGGCGAAGTGTTATTTATTGATGCCCGCAATCTGGGTTATATGAAAGACCGCGTACTGCGTGACTTCACTCAGGACGATTTAAACAGAGTCACCGAGACGTTTCATTTATGGCAAACCGTAGGTTGGGGTGAGGAACGAACCCCAACAAATGGTGATGCTACAGTTGAAAGTTTTGGAGCCGCCGGTGAAAATGTTGGGGTTCGCGAGCTCACCCCAACCTACGAAGACATCCCCGGTTTCTGTGCCAGCATAAATTTAGACGGAATAAAAAAACACGACTACGTACTCACCCCCGGTCGCTATGTCGGTGCAGCTGATGAAATAGACGATGGTGAACCCTTCACAGAAAAAATGGCACGACTCACCGCGCAGCTTAAAACACAATTTGAAGAAAGCGATCGATTAGAAGGGAAGATTAAAACGAACTTGGCAGGGTTAGGTTACGATGTCTGAATGGCCTGAATTTCAGTTGGGTGAACGATGCACAGTTAAGTCCAGTAAACGAATCTTTGCTCATGAATATGTAGAGGATGGTGTCCCGTTTATGCGGTCAAAGGATGTAATTGATAAAGCGTTAGGAACCTTTGATAATTATGATCTTTATATATCTGAAGAAAGGTTTTTTGAGATTAAAAACACCCATGGATCACCAAAGAAAGGTGATGTATTAATGAGTTCAGTTGGGAATAGATCAGGTCAGCCTTATGTAATTCAAAACGAAGGGGATTTTCACTTTAAAGATGGAAACATTCTTTGGTTAAGCGAATTCAATGAAATTAATCCAGATTATTTAGCATATTGGTTTAAATCAGATTTAGGACAAAATGCTCTAGTTTCTGTAATGATTGGATCTGCATAAAAAGCACTTACAATCGATTCTATACGTAAATTATGGGTAGAATTTCCACCTATAGAGTATCAAAATAAGATTGCTGAAATTTTAAAGAGTTTAGATAAAAAAATCGAACTCAACCGCCAAACCAAACAAACCCTCGAACAAATCGCCCAGGCTATATTTAAAAGCTGGTTTGTCGACTTCGAACCCGTCAAAGCCAAAATAAAAGCCAAACAAAACGGCCAAGACCCAGAACTCGCCGCCATGTGCGCCATCAGCGGAGCCGTGCAGGGATGCACAAATACTGCAGGCGCAGGACGCGCAGGAGCAGTGAAAACAGAAGGGCAGCTTAAAGCATTAGATGTCGACAAACTAAAACAACTCAAAACCACCGCAGCCTTATTCCCCGATACGCTGGTTGAATCTGAGTTGGGTGAAGTACCGGAAGGGTGGAGTGTAAAATCGCTGGATGAGATAGCATATTATCAAAATGGTTTGGCTTTACAGAAATTCCGACCAGAAAATGAAAATGATTTTTTGCCTGTATTAAAAATTTCTCAGCTTAAAAAAGGTTTTGCAGATGGAGAAGAGAAAGCTTCGCTAAATATAAAACCGGAATGTATTGTTGATAATGGGGATATGGTATTTTCATGGTCAGGTTCTCTAATTGTTGATGTATGGTGTGGTGGAAGGGTTGCACTCAATCAACATCTATTCAAAGTTACATCTGATAACTATCCAAAGTGGTTTTACTATTACTGGACTAAATTCCATCTTGAAGTTTTCCAACAAATAGCGGCTGATAAAGCAGTCACTATGGGGCATATCAAACGAGAACATCTTTCACAAGCTAAATGTTTAGTTCCTAGTGGTGATTTAGATGATATTAATATGTTAAACGATTTGCTTGAAAAACAGGTAGAGCAAAGAATTGAAAACTTTACGTTAAAAAAAATAAGAGATTCTTTACTCCCAAAGCTCCTCTCAGGCGAACTACTAACGAACTCAAACCAAACGGAATTGAAAGAAGCCATATGAGCGAAGACAAACCCTGGAAGTCATTCACTGAGCAATTGGAGATATTGAAAAGCCGCGGTTTATTGGTAGACAATGAGCCAGCCGCTTTAGATTATCTGGATCGTATTGGATATTATCGCTTAAGTGGCTACTGGTATTCATTCAGGCAATTAGATATCCGGCTTAATGATGTTGGAAAATTAACTCATCTTCGACTAGATCAATTTATCGATAAAAGCCATTTTGAGGATGCAGTTAAACTTTATGTGTTTGATAAAAAGCTGCGATTATTGGCGCTGGATGCCTTAGAGCGAATTGAATTATCCATACGGGTAGATATTGCACATTTATTAGGTGAACAGGATATACATGCTCATGAAAATTCAGCTTTATTTCACGGACACTTTTCCCGACAAGTAATCACCAAAGGTAGGGATAAAGGGAAAACTCGACATCAGCTATGGTTGGAGCGTTATGAACATATGTTGATTCGTTCGAGACGTGAACCGTTCGTGGCACATTACATAAATAAATATGGCAAATTACCAGTATGGGTCGCGATAGAAATCTGGGATTTCGGTTTAATGTCCAAACTTTATGCGGGGATGAAGTTGAATGATCAACTTGTTATCGCGAATAAATATGGTGCTGCAAATGGAAAAGCTTTTGCCGGTTGGCTTAGAAGCTTAAACTTTATCCGTAATGTATCGGCACATCACAGCCGCCTATGGAATATCAATGTGTTAGAGCGTTCTGCAGTGTTGCAGGATGATGTTTTCTGGCAACAATTAAATAATGCACGCCCCTTTTTCTATTTTTGCCTGATGAAGAGATTAATGGATGTGATCTGTCCAAACTCTAGCTGGTCTACCCGGTTTTATGATTTGCTGGATGCTTTTCCTGATGTGGGTTGTAAAGCGGTGAGTTTAGGTGATTTTGGCTTACTGAATGACTGGCAGAAATGGGATTTATGGGAGCAGAATTGAAAACCGACGCATACACAAAAGTGAAGAGGCGCCGGGCTTATTAAGATTGACTATAGCTTTTTACACTATTTTGTCAATAAAAATGACAAATATTTTTAGTGTTTGAACCAGTTGGCAGGGTGTAAATCCTCATTATTACAAAGAGTTATGTTATGTTGAAGCTAGCTATATGATTGATATATGGAGATAAGAAATAAAACCATGATCACCGAACAACTAATCCATCAAAACTGGTATAAATCTATCGGTTATGAACATGTGTGACTACAGCCTCGTCCCTGCTGGCGAAAACCCGGAACGAATAGCTTCAATTCATTCAGCAGATATTATCCATGCCTGATTACCAGCCGCCATTCACCATCACCAGTAAAATCCTGAAGCAGGTTGCCGTGATCAGTGAAAAGGTCGGGCGTTTGTCGGTTCAGGCGGAAACAGAACAGGCTTTACGCTTACGCCGAATTAACCGGATACGCACTATTCAGGGTTCTTTAGCGATTGAAGGTAATACCTTAAGTCAGCAACAGATTACCGCTATTTTAGAGGGCAAACGGGTTATTGCACCACCACGGGAAATTCAGGAAGTACAGAATGCGACTCTTGCTTATAATTACTTATCGCATTGGCAGGCACACAATGAGCAGGACCTGTTAGCAGCACATCGAACTTTGATGACAAGCTTAATTGAGGATGCCGGTCACTATCGTCAGGGTGGTGTGGGTGTGATGTCGGGTGACCAGGTTTTGCACATGGCCCCGCCTGCCGGACGTGTCTCTGTTTTGATGATGCAATTACTGGAATGGTTAAAAAACACCGATGAACATCCATTAGTTGCCAGTAGTATTTTTCATTATGAGTTTGAATTTATTCATCCTTTCGCCGATGGCAACGGGCGCATGGGACGTTTATGGCAAACATTGATTTTATCGCAATGGAACCCGCTTTTTGCCAGTATCCCTGTTGAAAGTCTGGTGCATCAACATCAGGCAGATTATTATGCAGCCCTGCAGGTCAGTACTGACCAGACAGATTCTGCACCGATGATTGAGTTTATGTTGCAGATGGTAGCATCGGCCATTGATTCATTGGCTACCCCCCAGGTCACCCCTCAACTTACCCCCCAGGTGAAACAACTACTGACCATCATCAAGGGTGAAATGACTCGGGCAGAATTGCAAAATTTACTGGACCTGTCGGATCGAAAATCTTTTCGCGAACGTTATATAGTTCCGGCACTACAGGCGGGCCTGATTGAAATGACTATACCGGATAAACCCAGTAGTCGTCTGCAAAAATACCGTTTAACCAATAATGGACAATTGATGACATGATGATCACGGAAGACCAGCTGGAACAACTTTGCCTCGACTGGTTCAAATCTATCGGTTATCAGGTTGTCTGCGGTTATGAAATTGCCCCTGATGGTGAAACCCCTGAACGCAGCGATTACCGCCAGATTGTTTTATTTGATCGCCTATTAACCCAGTTGCAAAAGATAAATCCACATATTCCTGTTTCTGTTCTGGAAACCGTATCGCAGGAAATCGCTAAACCTGAAACCCCGATACTCATCAAAAGCAATAAAGCTTTTCACCGTTTATTATTAGAAGGGGTAAAGGTCAATTATAAAGATAAAGGAAAAGACATAACCGACTATGTCGCCCTGGTTGATTTTAGTAATGTTGATAACAACCAGTTTCTGGTGGTGAATCAATACACTATTACCGGTATTAAAGGTAACCGTCGCCCCGATGTGATTGTGTTTATCAACGGATTGCCACTGGCCGTGATTGAGCTAAAAAATCCCGCAGATAGTAGTGCAGATATCTGGTCAGCCTATCAACAGTTACAAACCTATAAAGACCAGGTCTCTGATTTATTTACCTTTAACGAAGCGCTGGTGGTGAGTGATGGATTAACTGCCAGGGTAGGTTCATTAACCGCGAATAAAGAACGCTTTTTACCCTGGCGCACCATTGCCAATGAAGATGATAAGCCGCTGTTTGAGTATCGGCTTGAAACCCTGGTGAAAGGCTTTTTTGAACCGGAATTATTTTTGGATTATATCCACTACTTTATTCTGTTTGAGCAGGATGGCGACGCGCTGATTAAAAAGATTGCAGGTTATCACCAGTTCCATGCGGTGCGTGAGGCGGTGAAGGCAACAGTAATTGCCTCACAACAGGAAGGCGTTGCAGAAAAACGAGCCACTTATGGTGACAGGGTCGTGCCGGGGTCAGGTAAGGCCGGAGTCGTATGGCATACCCAGGGTTCGGGTAAGTCGATTTCTATGGTGTGTTATGCCGGTAAGCTACTGGCCCAGCCTGAAATGAATAACCCAACCATTGTGGTAGTAACCGACAGAAACGATTTAGATGGTCAGTTGTTTAATACGTTTAGTATGGCATCGGAAACTTTAAAGCAAACCCCGGTCCAGGCCGGTGACCGTGATGAGTTGCGTGACATTTTAGCTTCGCGTCAATCCGGTGGTATTATTTTTACCACCATTCAAAAGTTTGCGTTGTTAGGCGATGAAGCGAGTCATCCGGTGCTTAGTCAACGCCATAATATTGTTGTGATTAGTGATGAGGCCCACCGTAGCCATTATGGCGATAAGGCCAAACTGGTTAAGTACAAAGATAAAGACGGAATAGATAAAGCGAAATATATGTTCGGTTATTCCAAACACTTACGAGATGCCTTACCTCAAGCCTCGTTCATTGGTTTTACCGGCACACCTATTTCAGTAGATGATAAAGACACCCGTGCGGTATTTGGTGATTATGTTTCTATCTACGACATTCAGGATGCGGTGGATGATGGCGCGACTGTTCCCATCTATTATGAATCGCGCCTGGCGAAACTGGATATTAATCAGACGGAAATGGAAGCGCTGAATGATGAAGTGGAAGAAGTTATAGAAGGCGAAGAAGATCTTTCTGTACGTGAAAAAACTAAATCACATTGGGCGGCCCTGGAAAAACTGGTGGGCAGCGCGCCGCGCGTGGAACAGGTCGGTAAAGACTTAGTCGCGCATTTTGAAACCCGCATCGCTTCTATGCCAGGAAAAGGCATGATTGTGTGCATGAGCCGCGAAATCTGTGTGGACATGTACAATGCTATTGTCGCCATTAAACCCGAATGGCATGACACAGATACCAGTAAGGGAGCGATTAAAATTGTCATGACCGGCTCGGCATCTGACAAAGCCAGGCTACAACCGCAAATCTATAACAAGGAAACAAAAAAACTGTTCGAGAAGCGTTTTAAAGACATTAACGACCCACTGCAACTGGTGATAGTACGCGACATGTGGCTCACCGGTTTTGATGCACCCAGTTGCCACACCATGTATATCGATAAACCCATGAAAGGCCATAACCTGATGCAGGCTATCGCCAGGGTTAACAGGGTGTTTAAAGACAAACCCGGCGGTCTGGTGGTGGATTACATTGGTATTGCCAGTGAATTAAAAAATGCATTGAAAACCTACACCGACTCCCAAGGTAAAGGTGCGCCGACACTCGATACCCGTGAAGCTTATGCCATTCTATTAGAAAAAATGGACATTGTGCATGGCATGTTGCATGGTTTTGATTACAGTGAGTTTGAAACCAGGGCATTACAACTATTACCCGGCGCGATGAATCATATACTCGGTCTGGAAGATGGCAAAAAACGTTTTCTGGATGTGATGGCAGCAATCAGTAAAGCTTTTACCCTGTCCGGCACACTGGATGAAGCCGATAAACTCAAAAAAGAAATAGCCTTTCTGTCAGCCATCAAGGCGGCCATCAGTAAATTCACCAGTATCGATAAACGCCGAACCGATGAAGAACAGAATACCGCATTAAAACAGATTATCGACAATGCCATAGTAGCCGATGGGATAACTGATGTATTCGATCTGGTGGGGCTGGATAAACCCAATATCGGATTGCTGTCGCCAGAATTCATGGAAGATGTCGCGA
>CALCSG010000241.1 GCA_937894085.1 uncultured Gammaproteobacteria bacterium
TTTCCTTAACAGTGCAGCTAGGTTAAGTTGCACTTATGAGTTGAATTCGGGTAATAATATAAACTTGATTATAGGTTATAGATTGATAATAAATCCTTAGCCTTATGTTTTTTTACTGTAAATTCAAATAATCGTACAATTTAAATTCTTACCTGAATCCGTAGCTTCAGGTTCTTACTTAAATCAGTTTAATCTCTAATAAAAATCGGTTTTTCTATAGCATTAATTTATAGTCCCCTGGTACAGGGCATAAATTTACCAGGCTGGAGTTAATTATTTGTGCTTTTTACTGCCCGACCGGGAATCCCATTTTTTGCTCTAACTACTATTTTTCCTGAGTGCCCCTGAAACTCGGCCTTTGTCCAATAACAACAGAAACATGGTTTCTCGCCAGGGCGCAAAGAACGCCAGGGAAAAACCAGTCCTGCTTTGTAAGCCTTAATCAACTTGAAGCGGCCTTTCCTGGCGTTCTTTGCGTGCTGGCGAGAATAAACAGCTTTTTATCTATTCAAAATAATTAATAGCTGAATCTCAGGGGTAATCAGCTGGACTTAAGAGATACCTTTTTAGAGCATTTCAACTCAGTCCGCTTCAAAGCTTTTGCATGAAATGACAGATGTTCACCGATAAAGGTCGATATAAAATGATAACTGTGGTCATAACCGGGCTGCATTCTCAAATCGACAGGAAATCCCATTACATTACAGGCATCGATTAAATCCAGCGGATATAACTGATCAACCAGAAATTCATCCGCCGTTCCCTGATCGATAAACAGTAATGTTTTCTGCGCACCAGCAAGAATCAGTTCAGTGGCATCGTAAGCCTTCCAGGCTTCCCGGTCCTCTCCCAGATAAGCAGAAAAACAACCCTGCCCCCAACCACAGCGGGATGGGTGATTGATCGGAGCAAAAGCAGAAACCGATTGATACGCGTCGGTTTCTTTCAGCGCGCAAATCAGCGCACCATGCCCTCCCATCGAATGACCCATGATAGATTTTAACCCACCAATGACAGGTAATTCACGGTCTATCAACGCCGGTAACTCCTGTGTCACATAGTCATACATCTGATAATGTTGAGCCCACGGTTGCCGGGTAGCATTCACATAAAAACCAGCACCTTTACCCAGGTCATAACGGTCAGCATCATCTGCCACATTTTCACCGCGTGGACTGGTATCCGGCATCACCAGAGCAATACCCAGTTCAGCGGCATAACGCTGAGCCCCTGCTTTTGTCCGCACGTTATCATCGGTACAGGTTAAACCGGAAAGCCAGTAAACCACCGGCACGCTCTGTGTTTCGGCAAGCGGTGGTAAATACACCGAAAAAGTCATCGTACAATGACAACTGGTTGACTCATGCTGGTATCGATTTAAATACCCGCCAAACTCTTTTATTGATTCAATTTGTTTCATGGCTGTAGATGTTAAAAAATGATAACTGAACGAATACTTTTACCCTCATGCATCAGGTCAAAAGCCTTATTAATATCTTCTAGCGGCATAGTGTGAGTCACCATCGAATCCAGTTCAATTTCTCCACTCATGTAACGATCAACATACCCCGGTAACTCTGTTCTACCCTTCACGCCGCCAAACGCCGTGCCTTTCCAGGTTCGCCCCACCACCAGATTAAAAGGTCGCGTAGCAATTTCCTGGCCAGATCCGGCAACTCCAATAACTGTCGATACCCCCCACCCCATGTGTGTGCACTCCAGAGCATCTCGCATGACATGCACATTGCCGATACATTCAAAAGAGTAATCCGGCCCACCATTATAGGTATCCTGCATGTATTCCACGAAAGAACCGTTGATGTCATTCGGGTTGACAAAATCTGTAGCACCTAACTGTTTTGCGAAAACAAACTTGTCAGCATTGATATCAATCGCAATAATGCGCTCTGCCCCGGCCATCACGGCTCCCTGAATACAGGATAGCCCGATACCACCCAGGCCAAAAACGGCTACTGTCGAGCCTGGTTCTACTTTCGCCGTATTCAACACCGCACCAATACCGGTGGTCACACCACAACCCAGCAGACACACTTTATCCAGTGGTGCTGCTTTATTAATTTTAGCGAGAGCAATTTCAGGCACCACGGTATACTCAGAAAAGGTTGAACAACCCATATAATGATATATTGATTTTCCATTCTGACTGAAACGTCGAGTACCATCCGGCATATACCCAGTCCATACCGTGCCCGCTATCGACTGGCATAAATTAGTTTTAGTAGACAGGCAATATTCACATTCACCACATTCAGGAATATAAAGCGGAATGACATGGTCACCCGGTTTTAAATTTTTTACTCCCGGTCCGCATTCAACCACTTCGCAGCCACCTTCATGCCCTAATACACAGGGAAAAGCACCTTCTGGATCATCACCGGACAGCGTAAAAGCATCCGTATGACAAACACCGGAAGCTATCACTTTCAATAAAACCTCTCCCTCTCTCGGGCCTTCAACATCAATTAGTTCGATAGATAAAGGCTTTTTCGGCGCCCAGGCTACTGCGGCTCTTGCTTTCATTTATTTCCCCTTATTATTGTTAAGTCTTAGTCATAAATAACCTTTAACAGGTTTTAACCCGGATATAAAATTATCCTGGAAAACGCAGTGCAGCATGAAGATTGTGTTTGATTTTATCAAGTACATCAATATATCGCCGAATGCGCCCATTTCTGGTGCGTAGACGACCTACAAGGATGTAGGAAGTGCCGTTCATGTTTGGAACTATAAACTGCCTTTCATATTTCAACTGCTTTTTGCGGATTATACACAATTTCACCAGTCCATTAGTTCCATCAGGAATAAATTACTGATAATTAGTTTTATTGACAACTGTTGTGTCAAAAGCTTCATCCATAAAGGCTAAATCATCTTTCGGGTGTTTGGCTCTAAGTAAAATTATGAGTGTGTACAGAAGCATTATTGCCCAAACGCCAAAATCAATGGGAAATTTAGTCGTAGCGACGAGAAACGAGGAGTGTAACTTTTGACTTTCCGAGTACATTTTATTTGTTAGAATTTCTTAATTTAATTGGCACCGAAAGTATAACAAGTTGGCTTATGCCAATTATAAAAAGTACCTTGAACAGAATGTCTAAAAATTCGATTTCTTCAACCCATTTTTCTTGATCACGTTTTAGAGCAACTTCAACCTGTTCTTCAAGTGCAATTATATAATCCTCCTGTGAATTGTATCGCCTACGAATCGATTCAGGAGTTTCAATTGCTTGTGTAATTTTCTCAGCCGTAGCGATCAAATCGATAACTGATTCATTTAATAGGTAAGTTGTAATAGCCATACCAATTAAACCAAATGCAATAATATAAAGGATTATATTTTTATGAGATTGACTAATTTTTTCCTTAAATATCTCGAAATTCATTCCATATTTATAATATTCTAACGGCCAAGCTCACTGACACACGAGCACAGAGTGGTTTTCCAGTGCAGCTTATTGTTATGTGTTTATGCCGCAAATAATTTTGAAACATGAAGTTCATTTCTATGTTGTTCTGCTTGCCATAGGTCATATTGTGACTGCTGGTTTATCCAGCTCTCGGAAGAAGTGTTAAATGCAATTGAAAGACGAACAGCCATTTCAGGGCTTATTCCAGCCTTACCATTAACAATACTTGAAAGAGTTTTTCTACTAACTCCTAGGCCTTTTGCTGCTTCTGTAACTGATAGTTCCAGAGGCTCAAGGCAAAGCTCCTTAATAATTTCTCCCGGATGGGGCGGGTTGTGCATCAACATAATAATTGCCTCAATGATAATCTTCGTAGTTTACAATTTCGGCGTGTTCACCATTAAACCTGAATGTAATACGCCAATTTCCACTTACTCTAACTGACCAAATTTCAGCGCGAGACCCCGATAGTTGATGCAGGTGCAAACCTGGAAGGTTCATATCTTCTGGTGCTACTGAAGCATTTAGCCTACCAAGAATTAACTGTAGCCGTTTAGAATGTTTTGATTGAATTCCTGATTTGCGGCCAGTTCTAAAAAACTGTTCGAGTCCTTTGTGCTTGAAACTTAAGATCATTATCGAAGTGTAACCAGTAACGACTCGGGTTGCTAGTGTTTTTTACACACAACAGTGTAATTCAAAGGTAAGTGACCTTTGAATATGTATTAGCGGGCCGACCTTTTTAATTTTTTGAGAAAATTCGTTTTCTGTAACTCATTGAAATATTGACTTATTATCTTCACTCAAATTGCCCACTTCCATTAAAAGAGTCATGCGCCTTTTTATTTTTTAATCCGATAACAAAACTCTATCATCTTTTTTAAATTATAAATATGTCTGCAGTTTAACCAGGTAATGACAGTAATATGACTAATGCCATCCTCAGCAAATATTTTCAGTTTTTTATCACATACTTTCTGAGTTATCTTTATGCAGCATATCCTGTATATCCTGATCAGAAAAAAACTGATCCGTCTTTTTAGAAGCATTAATTGCCGCATTGGCTGCCAATGGTGAATTCACAAATACACCTCCAGTTAACTGTCCCTGTTTGACACGCACATGACACCAGCGATTAGAAGCATTGGTTCCTGCATAAATAGACCGTTCATCCTCATCATCCTCAAAAGAGCCAAAACTTTTCAAATCGATACCACTGACTTTGAGCTGAACTGCCGGTAAATTTTGTGCGTGATAACGACTATCACCTCCCGATATGATATCAGCTGCAACTTTGCCCCGATCACTTCCAACCGACCACAAACCACCCATCGCACCCGGTAATTCGGCTGCATCTCCTACACAGAAAATATCAGGGTCAGAAGTGCGCATCTGTTCATCGACGATAATACCGCGGTTTACCTCCAGTCCGGCCAGCTTTGCCAACTCGACATCTGCTCGAACACCAATGCATAACAAAATAATGTCTGCCACCAGAATTTTACGGTCCTTTAATAAAACCCGTTTCAGTTCACCGGAAGCTTCAATTTCACTGATACCATTATTGGTAAAAACCCTGATACCTTTATTCCTTAAAAAGGTATCCAGAATAGTTGAAGACTTTTTATCCAGTTGCCGGTTCATCAGATAAAAATCAGTATGTACCAGGGAAACGTTCAATCCGAGTTGCAATAATGCTTCTGCGGCTTCTATGCCCAGCACACCGCCGCCTAATACTATGGCCCTTTTAGCACTGTATTGTTGCACCCAGGAACGAATCGACAAGGCATCCTCGGCACTCCTCAGGGTAAAAACACCCGGCAACTGGTACTCTTCCTGCGACGGCACAAATGCTTTTGCTCCGGTAGCCAGCACCAGTTTATCGTAATGCACGGATTCTCCCGTTCCCAGTTTGATATTTTTTTCTCTGGTATCAATCCAGATGACCTGTGTATTCAACCAGAAATCAATTTCATTACGTTCATACCATTCCTTTTTCATCAGATACAGACCCTGCATCGCAGTGCGCCCGTACAACACTTTTTCCAGTCCCATGCGATTATAAAAATGGTGAGCTTCTCGAGTGATCAGAATAATTCTGCAATCCTTATTCTGCTCACGTAGATTTTCTGCCGTACTGATACCGGCAATACCATTTCCCACGATTATTATTTGCTGCCGTGTACCCTGGTCCTCAGTTTCAGTATTATCCAGATCATCGTTAACTATACTAATCTGGGTAGGATCGGCATCCAGGTCTATGCTGATAGCAGCTTTCGGTTTGCAACAACAGGCCAGCCTGGCTTTTCCTTCCAGCCCTAACCGACGTAGAGTATTGAGTTCATTTTCATCCGGAGGATTTAAATTATCAAGACCTTCCGTGACCACCACCGGATCACTACCACACATCCCCATACGACAGCCTGGCATGATGGGTAAATCGGCATCTTCCAGTGTATCCAGTAAACTTTGGCCGGGACGCATTAACAATTGCAACCCACTGGCCTGCTCTTTAACCTGGATCAGTTGACCGGTTTGACTTAAAGCAGCTTTTAACGCGCTGACCCCTTCACCCAGTGAAGCCTGCGAAGATACCTGTTGTGACTGTTTAAATAATCGCTCAGATATAAAGCCCCTGGCGAGAACTGCCAGGCAAACGACCAGTACACTATATTGTATAGCGCTGATCACTTCTGCCGACAGGCTTAGCGAGAAAAGCTGATTTAACCCGGCCGCCACCACTGGCGTAGCAAACCAGTAAAATATAGCCAGTGCCGACATCGCAAATACTGAGGCCAGTTTGTAATAATTGACATGCAGTAAATTATGCAATGTATAGAATAAACCGATTGAAAGACCCAGTGGCATTAACATGCTAAACAGATATTCAGACATCGCCGTTTCGGCACTAAAACGACTGTTAAAAAAACCGATAATTAACCCCGGCAGTATCGCTATGAAAAATTTACGCTGTTCACTCCACCAGTCATCTACATCATTCAGATCACTGAAAATTGCTGCCCGGGGATTAAAGTCATAACAGTTTTTCTGACAACCCAGGCAGGGTTCGCAATAACCATTTCTTACCAGTACTAACGGGGCATGTCCGTAAGTTTTTTGCAGAGGAGCAAGAGGACAAAACGTGCCACACCAGCCACTTCGTCCCTTAAAAAAACGCCTCCCACAAATGCTAAAACAAGAGCTAGCAGCAGAATTAAACCAACTATAAAACCATCATGATTTAAAACCGGATGACGAAAAAAAACAAACACAATAAAGCTAATAACTGAAATATACAGAGCCGCTTTACGCAAAAAATCCGACAGGGTATTGGCCCGGCTAAAACCCAGTGTCCGGGGTAACTGATTGAGTAATGCCATCGGACAGATATTACGCCAGACCCCCGGTATCACTGCAAAACTAAGCGGTAACAGGGGTATTAATATCTTCCAGAAAACTACCAGACCGGTATCAGGGCGCACAAAAAGAAGGTATATAACAAACAGGGTCAACAATAGTGTGAGGCCACGAAAAATCCACCAGACCAGGGCAGGAAGCCGGGGTTTTAGCTGGGTGTAATTTGGAAAAGCTTCGATTTCCATCATCGATAAAGCTCCTTAAATTTTATAAGGCGATTCGTTGCGAAAACGGTAGGCTAATATTCTTCCCAGATCAAACAGAAACTGTTGCGCCAGCTTTGGGTTCCAGGCAGCTATCTGCGCAAATCCATGGCGAGATATTCTTAGAACCTGTCCAGGACTGATCGCTCGAATGGATGCACTACGCGGTTTATTATCAAAAAATGCCAGCTCACCAAACACCGATCCTTCGGTTATGCTGGCAATGCGTTTTACAAATCCAAAACTATTTGTGCTAACGACTTCTACGGTTCCTGTCACCATAATATACAGGGCATCATCTGACTCACCAGCCTTTAACAGCAGATCACCAGGTTTAAACTCGATACTGCGGGCATTTTGAATAATCATCTGCCATTCATCCTCTGACAGTCCATCAAATACCGTAATATTGTCTGCCGTATCGTCTTTGGAATCACTCTGGTTATAATCGAAATATTGCATTCAGCCTGCCTCGTTAATATTCCTTACTGGTTATTACCCTTTCCAATCATCAGTGTGATTGCGAGCATTATTAATATAATTATCGGGATCCGTAGTGTGTTTTCTAAGCCAGGCTCCACTTCTTGGTAAATTCATCACGGGTTTTCTGATCAGGTATTTCACTTGCCAGATTAAGAATAAACTGTTCTTTATCGGTAGAGTTCTGGCAATAGTAGTCAACCATTCGCGGTGCAAACGGGCCTATATAATTAATATAATCCTGACTTATTTTCTGAATAGTATTTTCATCAAGACTTATTGATGACCTGGATGAATGACTGTTTCGACTCAGGGAGCTCAGGCCGGCTGCGCGGGACAGGCTATTTTTACCTCTTTCAGCTTCCCATTTCCTAATAAATTCATTTCTTTGACTAACTTCAGGTATTTCCTTCGATACAGCGGAAACCAGGCCACTCAAAGTCTCATGACTTGATGTTTGCTGCCTCAATACATTTTTTGCTACCGGTCCAATATAACTGGACAATATAATGGACAGCGAATCCAGATCAGCATGATGTATTGCATCGTAATCAGATGGAGTTGAAGTAACGACAGTCTTTTCTATTTCCTGTGAAGTAGATTTCCTCATATTCTGAATAGCCTGCTGGATTGCTAATGCAAACTCACCTGCACTCTGATAACGATCAGTTGCTTTACTCGCCAGAGCTTTTTGCAAAACAGGAATCAGGGCTGTCGGGTATGAGCAGGAATAATTAATTTTATTATTTTGCGGTAACCCTTGCAGAACAGGTAATGAAGATGAAGGATAAGCCGGTGCTTCAGGCAGCGCCGTTAATAATTCAATGAATACCATGGCTACCGAAAACAGGTCTGCGCGTTCATCCGCTTTCAATCCAAACATTTGCTCAGGAGCCATATATCGCGGTGTACCGACTATGGCACCAGTCAATGTCATTGAATTATTCTCAGAAAAACGGGCTATACCAAAATCTGCCAGTTTAATTTTTTTGCTTTCTTTACATTGGATAATATTTGCCGTTTTTATATCTCTATGAATGACACCCAGTTTATGGGCCGCATGGATAGCTTTTAAAATTTGAGAAACGATGGACAAGGTACTCTTCAGGCTGATTTTTTTGTTTGACGACAGGATGTCATACAGAGATAAACCATCAATATATTCCATCGCAATGAAGGGCAGACCATTATCTTCACCGTATTCCAGTACAGTCACAATATTTTGATGTGTGCAACGAGCTGCAGACTTTGCTTCGCGTTGAAAACGCTTTAAAAACTCCTTGCCATCTTTTTTATTAATAAGGTGCGGGTGTAGTGTTTTGATCGCTACCTT
>CALCSG010000242.1 GCA_937894085.1 uncultured Gammaproteobacteria bacterium
GCCATAAAAAATAAAAAAATAAACGCTATATTACCTGAAAATACAATAACTTACGATTCATATAAAAATAATGGAGGTTACCAGTTACTGGCCGATTGTGTTGCTGGTAAACATTCCGTAGAGAGTATTATACAAATAATGGAAAATACGAACTTGCGAGGTTTGGGAGGCGCAGGTTTTCCTGTCGGGCAAAAATGGCGGATTTTAAATGATCAGCAGTCACCACGTTTGATGGCCGTTAATATTGATGAAGGTGAGCCCGGTACTTTTAAAGACAGGTATTACCTGGAACGGGATCCACATCGGTTTATCGAAGGGGCTTTAATTGCTGCCTGGGCCATTCAGGCTGCAGAGGTTTATATTTATATTCGTGATGAATATGCCTCAATTCGCAAAATAATCGAGCAGGCTTTGAATAGTATTCAATCAAACTTATCGTTCGATTTACCACAGCTACATTTACGCAGGGGTGCAGGTGCTTATATCTGCGGTGAAGAATCTGCCATGATCGAATCGATTGAAGGTAAAAGAGGTATACCACGTTTACGTCCTCCTTATGTTGCCGAAGTGGGTCTGTTCGGCAGACCTACACTGGAGCATAATATGGAATCACTGTTCTGGGTTCGAGATATTATTCAAAAAGGAGCCGACTGGTTTAGCACACAGGGGCGACATGGACGCAAGGGTTTTCGATCTTATTCTGTTAGTGGTAGGGTTAATAAACCTGGTGTACATATTGCTCCAGCTGGTATTACGGTTCGAGAATTGATCAATGAATATTGTGGGGGCATGCAGCAGGGGCATGAGCTGTATGGGTATTTTCCGGGCGGTGCTTCGGGTGGTATTCTGCCTGCTAATCTTGATAATATTCCGCTCGATTTCGATACCTTACAGGAATACGGCTGCTTTATCGGGGCAGCTGCCATTATCATCCTCTCAGAAAGTGATTCGGCGAAAAAAATGGCACTTAATGCAATGCGATTTTTCGAGCATGAATCCTGTGGTCAATGTACTCCCTGTCGAGTGGGCACCAGTAAAGCAGTTAATTTAATGCAACAGGAAAACTGGGATACCGGCTTGCTCGAAGAGTTATCCAGGGTGATGATCGACGCTTCCATTTGTGGGCTGGGTCAGGCTGCGCCCAATCCTTTACTGTGTGCGATTAAATATTTCCCGCAGGAGTTTGAATGATGCAGTTAACTTCTAAAAACTCGATGGTCAATTTTACTCTTAACGGCCAGCCAATTAGTGCGCCAAAGGGTGAGTCGATTTTACAGGCCGCAACCCGGGCACAGATAGAAATACCCTATCTATGTTTCAAGGAAGGTTACCGTGCCGATGGTAACTGCCGAGCCTGCATGGTTGAAATTAAAGGTGAACGGACACTGGCTGCCTCCTGTTGTCGTCAACCTGTAGAAGGCATGGTAGTTCATTCCAGCAATCAACGTGTCAGAGCATCACAAAAAATGGTACTGGAACTACTCAAGTCTGATATGCCTGATCAGGGTAAGTCGGCTTTTAGACAATTATCAGAACTGGATAGCTGGTGTGACAAACTGGGTATAGGTAAACCTCGATTTAAAAGCAGAAAAAATCCTGATAGTGATTTGTCTAATCCAGCTATTGCGGTAAATTTATCGGCCTGTATTCAATGCACGCGTTGTGTTCGAGCCTGCAGGGAAGAACAGGTCAATGACGTGATTGGTTTTGCGTTTAGTGGTAGTCATTCGAAGATAACTTTCGACCTGGATGATGAAATGGGGCACAGCAGTTGTGTATCCTGTGGAGAATGCGTACAAGCCTGTCCAACCGGAGCATTAATGCCTGCCCATGAAAAAAGTCACCTGCAGGCTGATAAAAAAGTGGATACAGCCTGTCCTTATTGCGGGGTGGGTTGTTTACTGACTTATAACGTAAGAGACGGGCGCATCACCCATGTGGACGGACGTGATGGACCATCTAACAAAAGCCGGTTGTGTGTGAAAGGTCGTTACGGTTTTGATTACATTCACCACCCGGGGCGATTGACTAAACCGTTAATACGCCGTGAAGGAATTAAAAAAACGGCCGAACTGGTACCTCAACAGGATTTAATGAAAGTCTTTCGTGAAGCGAGCTGGCAGGAAGCACTCGATTTTGCCGCTGATGGGCTGAACAAAATTCGTGATCAGCGAGGTGGGGATGCGCTGGCAGGATTCGGCTCCGCCAAAGGCAGCAATGAAGAAGCCTATCTGTTCCAGAAATTAGTTCGAACCGGCTTTGCAACCAATAATGTCGATCACTGTACGCGCCTGTGTCATGCTTCTTCAGTCGCTGCATTGCTTGAGTGTATTGGCTCGGGGGCAGTGTCAAATCAGGTAGCTGATGTAAGTCAGGCTGAAGTGATAATGGTGATAGGTTCAAAGCCAACGGTAAATCATCCGGTCGCAGCCACTTTTATGAAAAATGCGGTAAAAGCGGGTACAAAACTCATTATTCTGGATCCCTACCGTTCTGATCTATGTCGTTTAGCCACCCATTTTCTGCAGTTTCGTCCGGATACTGACGTGCCAATGTTGAATGCATTAATGCACTGTATTATTGAAGAGAATTTACAGAATGAAGATTTTATTAAAAATCATACCGAAGGTTTTGCAGCATTAAAGGAAAATGTAAAAGCTTACAGCCCGGAAAAAGTATCGTCTGTGTGCGGTATTCCTGCTGAGACTCTACGTGAAGTTGCCCGCCTGTATGCCACTTCGAAAGGCTCCATGATTTTCTGGGGAATGGGGATCTCTCAACATGTTCACGGTACCGATAATGCACGCTGCCTGATAGCACTGGCATTGATGACCGGTCAAATTGGCCGGGAAGGTACAGGATTGCATCCGTTACGAGGACAGAATAATGTGCAGGGTGCTTCCGATGTAGGGTTGATTCCGATGATGTATCCCGATTATCAACATGTCAGCAATCCTGCCGCCAGAACCGGTTTTGAAAAATTGTGGGATGCAAAGCTTAACCCGATACCCGGTTTGACGGTAGTTGAAATTATGCATGCAATCAGTGATGGACAGATTCATGGGATGTATATCGAGGGTGAAAATCCGGCAATGTCGGATCCTGACCTGAACTCTTCAAGAAAGGCATTATCATTACTGGAGCATCTGGTCGTGCAGGATATCTTTTTCACCGAAACGGCAGGTTTTGCGGATGTCATTCTTCCTGCTTCTGCTTTCCCTGAAAAATCCGGCAGCTTTACCAATACTGATCGACGTGTACAGATGGCAAGGCAGGCGGTTAAACCTCCAGGAGAGGCGAAACAGGATTTATGGATTATTCAGCAAATAGCCAGGCGTATGGGACTGCATTGGGAGTACGAAGGTCCGGCAGATGTATTCGCTGAACTGCGCCTGGCCATGCCCAGTCTGGCGGGTATGACCTGGGATCGCCTGAACAGCGAACATAGTCTGACGTATCCATTAAAAAATGAAGGTGATGCTGGAACTCCGACGATTTTTTTAAATGGTTTTCCCACTGGGAATGGGCGGGGGCAATTTGTTGCAGCCAGCTATACCCATGCCGATGAGTTAACAGATAAAGACTATCCCCTCATTTTTACCACTGGCCGCCAACTGGAACACTGGCATACAGGGAGCATGACCCGGCGTGCTACGGTGCTGAATGCATTAGAACCAGAACCGGTAATTAGTATTCATCCGCATGATTTGCTTAGTTATGGAATCCAGCCAGGAGAGCGGGTAAATATTGAATCGCGACGAGGCACGATAACCGCAACGGCCAGGCGTGATGACGGTGTGCAAAGCGGTACTCTATTTATGGCTTTCTGTTATAACGAAGCGGCTGCAAACCTGGTGACTAATGAAGCTCTGGATCCTGTCGCAAAAATTCCTGAATATAAATATTGCGCTGTACGTATTAACCGCAAGAATCAGAGTTGAGCGAGCACAATAACTACATTTTCCAGTCAACTCCCAGCATGGATCTATGATTTCTATGCAGTAATTTCAGTACTTATATCACTCTGTATCAGCTGTTGCAGAAAATATAATCGAGTGCTTTTCACATTTTTTATAAATCACTTACCTGATTCAATATTTATTCAAAGGGGGCAGAGTTATATAAAAGTAGTTTTAATTTAGAACTTTTAGTTATTATTATGAATTCAGGTAATTATTTAGAATAAATAATAACTAAACACTTA
>CALCSG010000243.1 GCA_937894085.1 uncultured Gammaproteobacteria bacterium
CCGAAATACCACAGTCGATACTGTCACCCACTGGATAAGCCCGGTTGACAAAAAACAGAAATCTGCCTTACTGGTACAGCTCATTAATGATGAAAACTGGCAACAGGTACTGGTATTTTCCAGAACAAAGCATGGTGCCAATCGCCTGACCAAATTTTTAGAAGCCGAAAATATTAAAGCCGCAGCCATTCATGGTAATAAAAGTCAGGCAGCCCGTACCAAAGCACTGGCCGACTTTAAGAGTGGTGTGATCCAGGTGCTGGTCGCCACTGATATTGCCGCTCGCGGTATCGATATTAACCAATTACCGCAGGTAGTGAATTTTGACCTGCCTAACGTACCTGAAGATTATGTGCATAGAATCGGTCGCACCGGCCGCGCCGGCTCAAAGGGCCAGGCTATATCTCTGGTTAGTGCCGATGAATTCAAGCAACTTTCAGACATTGAACGCCTGCTTAAACAGCTATTAACACGAAAGGTCATTGACGGTTTCGAACCTGTGCATGATTTACCTGAGTCACGCCTGGATACCCGTCCTTTTAAAGCTAACAAGCCTAAAAAGCCCAGAACAGGGCACCGCGATGGACAAAGATCCGGTGAAAATGCTCAGGGTCACAATACCAATCATACCCCCCGAGCGGCCAACAGAAGAACTGCGGGTGGTCAAAATACACAGGGAGCAAAACCTGCAAACAGATCCAGACAACGCTCAGGAAACCGCTAATTGAGAGGAAATTGCAGATAAAGGTGCTAGGTCTTAGGTGGCGTTATATCCCACTTTCAGCCTGATCAGCGGATTTAACCATGAACAAAATTGCAGTTTTCGTCGATGTTCAAAATATCTATTACACAACCCGTCATACATACGGGCGTCAGTTTAATTATCGAAAACTGTGGAATATCATAAAAAACAAAGGCATCATCGTCACTGCCAATGCCTATGCCATTCAACGCAATGATGATCAGCAGTTAAAATTCCAGAACGCGCTGAAACACATCGGCTTCAATGTAAAACTTAAACCTTATATCCAACGTAGCGATGGCTCCGCGAAAGGCGACTGGGATGTGGGTATTACTATCGATGTTATGCAGGCCGCACCCAAAGTAGATACTGTCATCTTACTTTCCGGTGACGGCGACTTTGATTTACTACTGCAAAAGATTGCCACTGATTACTCGGTCAAATCCGAAGTGTATGGTGTGCAGGCTCTTACCGCTAATTCCCTGATCGAATCAGCTACTCACTACCACCCTATCAAAGAAGATTTACTGCTCTAACCTGGTGATCATTTAATGATCGGTTAAACCTATTAATTACATAGAATCAAACGATTTTATAAATTTCAGTTTATTCACCATAATACTCCCATCTTGTAATTACACCTCAATTGGAGAGTCTCATGTTAGAAAATCAAGAAGGTCAAAACGTCCCACAAGTTGTTTTCCCAACCCGTCAGGATCATGAATGGGTTACTATCAGCAGTGATCAAGTTTTCAAAGGTAAAACTGTTATCGTTTTTTCTTTGCCCGGTGCTTTTACACCAACCTGTTCGTCAACTCATGTGCCACGTTATAATCAGCTGGCTAAAACTTTCAAGCAACAGGGTGTTGATGAAATCGTCTGTGTATCGGTCAACGATACCTTCGTAATGAACCAGTGGAAAGCAGAACAAAAGGCCGATAATATAACTTTTCTGGCCGATGGAAATGCAGATTTTACCCGCGGTATGGGAATGCTGGTTGCAAAAAATGATCTGGGTTTTGGCGACCGTTCATGGCGCTATTCGATGCTGGTTAAAGACGGCGTAATCGAAAAAATGTTTATCGAACCCGATTTACCAGGCGACCCTTTCGAAGTATCTGACGCTGATACCATGCTGAACTATATTGCTCCGCAAGCTCAGGCCCCTAAGAATGTCACAGTTTTTTCGCGTAATGGCTGTCCTTTCTGTGTCAAAGCCAAAGGTATGCTGAAAGATTCAGGTATGGATTATGACGAACTGGTGTTGAATGAAGATTTCAATGAATCAACTATTCGCGCCATTTCCGGTGAAACCACGGTACCACAGATATTTATCGATGGAACACGTATTGGCGGCTCGGAAGAGCTTGCTAAATACCTCAACATCAGTACTGGCATTGCGGCATAAGCTGAGTAAACTTATTGCCAATTTTAGTCCCCTGGCTCGTCAGAGTCAGGGGCTAATCAACTAATTCGGGTTACCAAAATGAATACTACAACATTTGATTTACTGGTGATAGGCGGAGGTAGCGGTGGTCTGGCTATTGCAGAAAAAGCCGCTGAATTCGGTAAAAAGGTCGCCATTATCGAGAAATACAAGCTCGGTGGCACCTGTGTTAATAATGGTTGTGTACCCAAAAAAGTCATGTGGTATGCCGCCAATCTGGCTCATGCTGTCGATGATGCCCCCGATTTTGGTATTGCTGTTAAACGTTCGGAAGTTGACTGGCAAAAACTGGTTAATGGCAGAGAAAACTACATCGCCAATATTAATAAATTCTGGGATGGTTATGTTAATGACTTAAATATCACCCATATTGAAGGTTTTGGACATTTTGTCGATAATAAAACAGTTGAAGTTGATGGACAGCATTACAGTGCAGAACATATTGTCATCGCAACCGGTGGAGCACCCATTGTTCCCCCTGTTCCTGGTGCTGAACTGGGTATCACATCGGATGGTTTTTTTGAATTACAGCAAAAGCCAGAACGGGTTGCAGTAATCGGTGGCGGTTATATAGGTGTGGAACTGGCTGGTGTCTTACGGGCATTCGGCACCGAAGTAACCCTGGTTACTCTGGATGAGAGGATTCTCAACCTGTTTGACCCGATGATCAGTGATATTTTGCATAAGGAAATGATTAAACAGGGCATCAAGGTGTTAACTGATTTCCAGGTGACCGGTTTAACTCAAACAGATTCAGAAATAACGGTAAATAGTCCCGATGTGCAATTAGAGCATTTTGATAAAGTTATCTGGGCAGTTGGGCGTTATGCCAATACCCGAAACCTGAATCTTGATGCTACTGATATCAACGTACAGAAAAATGGCGTAATTGATGTGGATGAATTTGAAAATACCAGTGTTAAAGGTATTTATGCTATTGGTGATATAACCGGTCGCCCTCAACTCACTCCAGTTGCTATTGCTGCCGGACGTAAACTGGCCGAAAGGTTATTTAATAACAGACCCGATAGTAAGATGGATTATGAAAATATTCCAAGCGTAGTATTTTCACATCCACCCATTGCCACCGTTGGTTTAACTGAACAACAGGCACAGCAAAAATATTGTGGTTACAGTGTCTATCAAAGTGATTTCACCCCGATGCGCTATGCCCTTTCAGATCATGGAACCACTACCGCGCTAAAACTTGTGTGTGCCGAAGAAGATGAAAAAGTAGTTGGTATACATATTATTGGGGACAGTGCCGATGAAATGATGCAGGGTTTTGCGGTTGCAGTAAAAATGGGCGCTACCAAAGCAGATTTTGATAACACTGTCGCGATACACCCCGGCAGTGCTGAAGAACTGGTGACCATGAAGCACCCTGTAACTGATATTCCCTGTCATGAGGTAGATGCAGGCAATGAATGGAAACAGATTGCTGATTAGCATTTAGCTGGTAAATAGTATTATTGGCTTAATAAACCTCAGATTAATTCTGAGGTTCATTAAAAATATAAAATTATTGGCAGACAGGCAAAATAAGATGTTTTAATAGCCTAATGACAATGATAATTGACTTAATTGGACAAAAAACAATCTCCGCGCTGCTGTATGCCTGGAGATTGTTTGCTTTCACATTAAGTTCATTATTCTCAATCAGATCAAGTGGCGGCAGCCGACCCAGAAATCATCAACGGCTGGTCAGTCAGATTATCTTCAGTGGTGTCGATGCCTTACCCACTATCACAATTTTAAGTTTAGCCATCGCATTTAGTTTAGCAGCGCAATTTCTTTTAATGCTGCAGAGCCTGACTAGCGAAAAAGAAGTCATCCAGGTTGTATCACAGATTATTGCCCAGGAGCTGGCACCTCTGTTAACCGCCATTATTTTGATAGGGCGTTCCGGTTCTGCCATTACTGTAGACCTGGGTAATATGCGTTTACACCAGGAGATCAGGGGGCTGGAATTACTCGGGGTCAATATAAAGGAGTTTTTTGTATTACCCCGCATTCTTGGCCTGGCATTTTCCCAGTTCACACTTGCCATTTATTTTTCCGGTATGGTAATGGTCGCTGGCATCATATTTTCTGCATTGCTGGATTCTCCATCCAATTATAAATATTTATTTCTTCTGGCACATTCCTTCACTCCCTATGAACTGTTGATCTTCATTGTTAAAAACTTGTTGTTTGGAATAATCATAGGCGCTATTGCCTGCTTCCATGGATTAAGAGTCGAACATTCAGTGACTGAATTACCACAGCAAACTCAACAGGCCATAGTGAATAGCCTGGTTCTCATTTTTATTATTGATGGTCTAATAGCCGTAGCGACATGAATAATCAAACTGTCCCTGCGATACTTATTTCAGCCTCTAAGGCCTGCCCAGTTTCACAAAATAAACAACCTTTAGCATCTCTATCCTGTGATATAAGTTCAGGAACAGTAATTTTCCTGGTTGGACTACAGCATTCAATTACCTTGCCCTACATGCATATGCTGGCGGGTATTGAAATTGCAGGCTCAGGCCAGGTAACGCTGCTGGGAAACAACTGCCTCGATATGACGTCCACACAAAAACAGCTATTACGCCAGCAGGTTGGATTTGTAATGCAGGGCGGCCCGTTGTTATCCGTGCTCAACGGGGTGGAAAACCTGAAACTTGCTGCACATTATCACCAGACCGGAGATGAACAGTTCATCCAGCAAAAAGCCGAACTTTTACTGGCCGACATGCCGGAGGAATTTGACAATCTATTATTACCGACTTATATGACTAAATTACAACGCCGGCTATTAGCAATCGCCAGACCTTTAATGCTGAATCTGCAGATTCTATTTCTGGATAACCCTTTTGAAGGACTGGGTCACCATGACAAGGTGGTTGTAAGCAGGTATATTTCTAACCTGGCTAAAAACAGTTCAATTACGCTGGTCATTAACAGCGATGATTTATATTTTGCTCATAGCCATGCAAATCAGATTATTTTTTGCGATTACGACGAAACTATTGTTTTCAATAGCTGGCAGGATTTTTATGACAGTAAACGGGAAACCATAGCTTTATTATTCGAGAACGATCATATTAAAACAGATGCCTGATAATAAGAAACCCATCAAAGTTCATTATATTCACAAGTTAAACGTTATTGTGCAGAAAAGAATTGTCGGCGTTTTCGTACTTTCTGCCATATTAGTGATTGTCGGCTTAATTCTATTACAGATACAGTCTTCTCATTTACTGGATGATCGTATTATTTATCATGCCTATCTGGCTAATGCCCAGGGCGTATCCACTGAAACGCTGATAAATGTGTCAGGCATCGAAGTAGGACAGGTAAAGGCAATAGACATTACTTCCGATAATAAAATTCATGTCACTTTTTTTGTTTATGACAGTTTTCAACGCCTGCTACGCACCGACTCCACGGGAGAATTGAACAAACTTTCAGTCATCGGCAATGCATTCATCATTATAAAAGCCGGTTCTCATCAATTACCGATATTACCGGCTAATTCAACTATACCCATTGAAGAACCCGTATCTGTCGACGATTTAATGGCCGAACTAACACCGGCCATCACCAGCCTGAAAGAAATTGTAGAGAACGTATCCTCGCTGGTCGCGGTGATAGAACCAGACAAACTTAAAACTTTTTCGCAGGACTTATCTGTGTTCATGGCTAACCTGGTCAAAGTTAGCGAGCAACTTACCAGTGGCAAAGGTGCGGCGGGAAAAGTCCTGTTTGATGAAGGGCTCGAACAGGACATTACTTTTACCATTGGGCAATTTAAAACCATTGTAAAAGATATAGACCTGGTGGTTAAAGATTCCGCAAAAGCCATGATAAAAGTTGATGATATTTTATCGGAAACCCAATCACGGGTTAAAGAAGTAAAATTACTCATTCAACCGGCCACCGAGCTGGCCCAAAAATCGAACGACATAGCTCTGGATGTAGCAGCAACCACCCGGATAGTCGACAAGGAAGTTAAGCAGTTACCCGACATGGTCAATAAAATGCAAAACCTGCTGGATTCGACTAACCGGACATTACAAAACGCACAGCAGGTCTGGCCACTTTCAACCATTATCCCGGCTGAAAACAGGGATACCCTTATCAAGGATCAGC
>CALCSG010000244.1 GCA_937894085.1 uncultured Gammaproteobacteria bacterium
CTCGTGCTGTCCCTCCCTGGTAAAACCAGTCTATATCCTTTTGACGACATAAAAAGATACCTCGTAAGATTAAGCCCAATACCCTCTCGGGATGAGTTTCAGCGTATGCCAATGCAAGGGTAGATCCCCAGGAACCGCCAAATACGACCCACTTATCAATACCGAGATCTTCACGGATTTTTTCCAGATCACTAATTAGCTCCTGAGTCGTATTATGCTTTATGCTGGCATGAGGCCTGGATTTCCCACTCCCCCGTTGATCAAATAAAATAATTCGATAACGCTCAGGATCAAAATAGCGACGATGCACAGGCTCACAACTTCCACCTGGACCGCCATGTAAAAACACAACAGGTACACCATCTGACTTTCCGCATTCTTCTATATATAACTCATGATCAGGAGACACCTGAAAATAGAAGCTTCGAATGGGCTGAATAGCCGGAAATAACATGATTAAAATTTCCTGTAGGATAAACCCTACATTTATTAGTTACACAAACCTACAAGCACTGGCGCGAATAGGACTATTCCATTTTCCAATAGCATGAGAATATAGCTGCACGTTCTACGGATAGAGCCCAAAAAGGAAATCACCGCTTAAGCATGGTTGCTTTATCAGGAAGGCACTATCTCAGGGATGTAAAATTAAGTCAATCACCGACAGGGATGTTCAGAACAGCCTCAATCAAGGATTCGATTGAGGCTTTTTTTTGTCCGGGAATTGGACTTATGCTACGAGCGCGGGGACGCGCAATAGTAGCGCTTGTCTGCAGTTCACCCTATCATGTCACATTTTTATCAGGGCTGTCCGGCATGTACTTCAAACCTCCCAAAAAACTGTTACATCTAGCCGGAAAAGCTATCGCTGATTTTAAAATGATACATGCTGAAGATAAAATTCTGGTGGCGGTGTCAGGCGGAAAAGATTCTTTATCACTTTTGCATGCGCTGATGCATTTTCAACGTCATGCACCCATACATTTCGAACTGGGAGTTATCACTATCGACCCGCAAAGTGAAGATTTTGATCCATCGACGTTAAAACCATATATGCAGGAGCTTGGTATGAATTACCACTATATCAGCGAACCTATCGTAAAGCTGGCCTCAAAGCACATGCAAAAGGACTCATTTTGTGCCTTTTGCTCTCGCATGCGTCGAGGGCTAATGTACAAAACGGCTCGTGAACATAATTACAATGTGCTCGCATTGGGTCAGCATCTGGATGATTTAGCTGAAAGCTTTTTAATGTCTGCCCTGCATGGTGGCAAATTGAAAACAATGAAAGCTCACTACATCAACGATGATGGCGATATTAGAGTTATCAGGCCTTTTGTATATTCGCGGGAAAAGCAGTTACGCGAGTATGCAACACTGGCAAAACTACCGGTTATTGAAGATAACTGCCCGGCCTGTTTTGCCAAACCTACACAGCGTCAGCATATGAAAGAACTTTTAGCTTCTCAGGAAGCGTTATACCCAAATACTCTGCAAACCCTTTTGACTACTATAAAACCGTTAATCTCCAGGGGATTACCTAACCTTGAAAATAGACCATAACCCCAATGCCGGTAAGTTAAGGTCTTTTGTCGTCATGCCCGTATAGGGAAGGTATCCATTTTATAGGCCTGCAGGCTCGTTGTGATTGATTCTGGCCTTCGCCAGAATGACGCTAGTCGCTTAACTTACCGGCATTGACAATAACCCGTATTTTTACCCTGAGCAAATGATTAAAATGAACCTCCGCATGTTGAAAGATATTGCAATAAGCCAAATCGAAGCATTACAGGAAATTCTAAAGCCTCTCTGGAAATCATGATGCCAGCGAAAATAAATTTTAAGTGAATTTATTTTCGCCAGAACCCCGGTGTCAACAGCACTAACAAAGTAAATATTTCCAGCCGTCCTAATAACATGGCAAGACATAAAACCCATTTGGCAAAATCATTAATTGTGGAAAAATTCTGCCCTACCTGATCAAGACCCGGCCCGAGGTTATTTAGACAGGCTGCTACTGCAGAAAAAGCTGTATCCTGATTTAAGCCGGAAGCCATCAACAATAAGATCATTAATGCCGATATCGCAAAATAAGCCGCGAAAAAACCCCACACCGCTTCTATCACTTTATCCGGCACCGGTTTTCGCCCGATCTTTACGGTAAACTGCGCTGAAGGATGCACCAGTCGGCGTAATTCGCGCATACCCTGTTTGACCAGTAATAAAATCCTGATGACCTTGATACCGCCACCGGTAGATCCGGCACAGCCCCCGATAAAACTCACGTACAACAGAAGCACCGGTAAAAATCCCGGCCAGCTGTAGTATTCCTGAGTTGTAAAACCGGTAGTTGTACCTATTGAAACCACCTGGAACAGGCCTTCAATCAGGCTATCCATAGGTGAACTAAAGGTCTTAGTCATGTACAGGTAAGAAATCGTTATCAAACTGACGACGGTCAGTACCAGAATATAAGTGCCAAATTCTGCATCCCTTAAATATGGCTTTAACCGCCTGTGTCGCAAAGCAGCATAATGTAAAGCAAAGTTTACTCCGGACAACAGCATAAAGACTATAGCGATAAGCTCTATGCCCCTGTTATTGAAATATCCCATACTGGCATCGTGAGTTGAAAATCCACCGATCGCAACTGTTGAGAACGCATGCGCAACGGCATCAAAACCATTCATGCCAGCTAACCAGTATGCCAATCCACAACTAATAGTCAGTCCGAGATAAATATACCATAGCGCTTTAGCGGTCTCGGTAATTCTCGGCGTTAACTTGGTATCTTTTACCGGGCCTGGTGTTTCTGCCCGATATAATTGCATACCACCTATGCCCAGCATGGGTAGTACCGCAACGGCTAAAACAATAATCCCCATACCACCCAGCCATTGTATAAACTGACGATAAAATAATATGGAATGAGGCAATTCATCGAGTCCGACGATAACAGTGGCTCCGGTGGTAGTTAACCCGGATATCGATTCAAATATTGAATCGGTGATGGATAGCTCATTCGCATTAGACAGGTAAAATGGCAAGCCTCCCGCTGAACCCAACACAAACCAGAACATAACTACGACCATAAAGCCATCTCTCAGGCGAAGATCTTTTTTATGATTTCTAAAAGGTAAAAACAGAACAAAGCCGACAATTAGTATTAAAGCAAAAGCATTAATAAATGGAGCGGCTTCATTTTCCTGGTATATCCAGTCCACCAGTACAGGAGGTAACATAGTGGTACTGAACACCATTAGTAACAGGCCGAGTATTCTTATAATAACGAGTGGTTGCACGAAATCAGCTAGCTACAAATCAAAAGAAGGTTATATCAGGATGGAATAACTTTTCAACCTGAGAGATATCCCTTTTATTGGTGATAAACAAAATGACATGATCCTCTGATTCTATGACAATATCATGATGAGCAATCAGAACTTCTTCACCTCTCACTATGGCACCAATAGTAGTTCCTTTGGGAAGTTTCAGCTCCTCAAGTCTACGACCGATAACTCTGGAGGATTTTTTATCGCCATGGGCTATAGCCTCTATCGCTTCCGCTGAGCCTCGTCTTAGCGCATGTACAGCCACCACGTCACCTCGACGGATATGGGCCAGCATTGCCCCTATGGTTACCTGGTGCGGCGAAATAGCTATATCGATCAACCCACTTTCCACCAGCTCAACATAAGCAGGCCGGTTAATCAAAGACATCACTTTACGGGCACCCAGACGTTTAGCTAACATGGCTGACAGGATATTAGCTTCATCGTCATTGGTTAATGCACAGAAAACATCCATTGATTCGATATTCTCTTCAATCAACAAATCGGGGTTTGCTGCATCACCATGGAAAACAATGGCAGAATTTAATTCGCCAGAAAGCTGGTTTGATCTGCGTAAATCGGTTTCGATCACTTTTACCTGATAATCTTTTTCCAGTAGGGCAGCTAATTGTCCTCCAATATTGCCACCACCAGCCAGCATAACTCTTTTAATCGGTTTATCGAGTTTGCGTAATTCAGAAATTACAGTTCTAATATGTTTCCTGGCTGCCACAAAAAATACTTCGTCATCCGCTTCTATAACACAGTCAGCCGTGGGTGGCATGGATTCACCCTGACGGAATATTGCTGCCACACGCATATCCACACCAGGTATATGTTTACGCACTGTTTGCAGTTCATGACCAACCAGTGGCCCACCATGATAGGCCTTTACCGCTACCAGTTGAACTTTTCCACCAGCAAAATCGAGTACCTGTAAAGCACTGGGGTGCTCAACCAGATGATGGATATACTCTGTAACCAGGTTTTCCGGACTGATAGTGACATCTACCGGAATCGCGTTTTCACCGAATAATTGCTGCTTTTGCATATACTCCTGTGAACGAATCCGGGCAATTTTGGTAGGGGTATGAAAAAGTGTGTGTGCGATTTGGCAGGCAACCATATTGATTTCATCACTATTAGTCAGCGCAATAAGCATATCAGCATCATCAGCACCTGCCTGTTTTAACACGCCGGGATAAGAGCCATTGCCCGTAATAGTGCGCAAATCCAGATGATCCTGTAAATCTGAAAGGATACTCTGTTCAACATCAATGACAGTTATTTCGTTACTTTCCTCTTTTGCGAGTTCTGTGGCCACAGAAAAACCGACCTGGCCAGCCCCAAGGATAATGATATTCATAGTTTTTTTCTGCTTAGCGAAAATACCGCTCTATAAAGTAGTTCAAATTGAATACTTACCTTAGCGAGCACACTATTCATTTAACGATTTTTTTGTTTGTAAACCTAGCGATTTCAGCTTCCTGTAAAGATTTGTTCGTTCCTGACCAATTTTTCGCGCCAGTTCTGAAACATTATTACCGCACAGTTCGAGCTGTTTGCCGAGGTATCGTCGTTCAAAGTATTCTCTAGCTTCGCGCATATCAAGGTCAAGGTTTATCGACAACTTTAAAACATTAGCGGAGCTTTCTTCCATTGTTTGCCTGGACATCTGTATAAACTGCTGGATTTCCTCCAGTCCGACATTATCATTGGAGCTATTGGCTAAAACCTGCTTAATGACTGATTTTAGCTCGGTTAAACCGCCCTGCCAGAAATGATTACGAATCATATTCTGCCCTGCAACTCCAAAATGCCGGTATGGTAAACCCTCTTTTTCACTGTAACAGGTGACGTAATACTCGACGAGCTCAGGAATATCCTCGATTCGTTCATTCAATGAAGGAATATAAATTGCATTACGCCAGTATTCGGCCAGTTCGGGCAGAACTTCACTTTTATGACTCAATGACTCGTGTCCATATTGACTGGCAACCACTAACCTGCCGGATAAAGAGACCGATTTCAGGTGATTAATCAGGGTGATCAGGTCCCTCTGCTGATCCATATTCAGATCCGTCACTTCTGCAATAAAAATATTATCCAGCAGACCATTCTGATACGATTTCAGCCCTGAGTTAAATGGAGCCGTACCGGTTTTTATGGCCTGTAGTGAAAACAGATAGCTTACCCAGATTTGAACCCCTGACCCAACCTTCCCGGTTAAAAAAATAGTATTTAAATCTTGTGCATGTGCCTGCATCGTTTTACGCAATTGCTGCATTTGCATACTATTACCAACCGGCATTTCGGATTCTTCAGCCTGTACTGGATCGGAGCTTTCACTATTACTCGATAACGCCAGGTTTACCGTATGTAATAGTTTTGCAGTTGACAACGGCTTTTCAACAAAATCAAAAGCTCCAAATCGCGTTGCTTCAACGGCAGTCTCCACCGTACCATGTCCGGATATCATCACCACTGGACAATCCAGTAAATTTTGTTCATTCCATTGTTTAAGCAAACTCACCCCGTCCATTTCTGGCATCCAGATATCCAGTAAAATAAGGTCCGGTGCAAAACTGGCTTTAAGTTCACTGGCCTGTGTCGCATTTTCAGCAACAACCACTTCATATCCTTCATCTTCAAGAATATCCTTTAGCAAAAAACGGATATCCGGCTCATCATCAACGATTAGAATTTTTGTGCTCATAAACCAGTTCTCACTTAACCTAGTTATTCATTTTCATTATTTTTAACGTTCTGTACCGGTAACCGCATGACAAACCGAGCACCACCCGTTTCACTATTTTCAGCCCACACAAGTCCGTTGTGCTCGTCGACAATTTTTTTCACGATAGCCAACCCAAGACCACTGCCACTTTTTTTATCGGTTACATAAGGCTCAAACACGCTATCCATCTCATCCGCTTTAATACCTGAACCACTATCCTCAACCGACAATTCAACATATTCACAGTCAAATTCTTCAATACAAATAGTGGATAATCTGACCCAGCCCTGATCATCAACCGCTTCGTAAGCGTTTTTTACCAGATTATGTAATAACTGCCTGAACCTGATCGGATCAGCCTGCATATCGGGCATATTTTTTTCCAGCGACAACCTGATATCAACATTTTTGGTATTAGCATGATACAGCTGAATAACTTCCGTGATCATCTGGTTCAGGTTCATAGTTTGCAGAATGGGGCTGGGTGCTCTGGCGTATTCTGTAAAACTATTCACCATCGTTTTCATCGCTTCAACCTGCTGCACAATTGTATGAGTATATCGATCGAGCATTTCCTGTTTAGCTGCATCAACCTGTCCTGCGAGTTTATTCTGTAATCTTTCAGCAGAAAGCTGGATAGGTGTTAAAGGATTCTTTATTTCATGGGCGAGACGTCGAGCCATTTCACTCCAAGCAGAATCTTTCTGCGCCTGAATTAACGCCGTTAAATCATCAATGACCACAACCTGCTCACGTATATCCTGGAATTCCTGCTCCAGCTCAGTCCCCCGAATACGTAATACTTTACGTCCACTTCTGCCAAAAAGAATCACTTCTTCCTGCCATTCCCGCTGACTTTGCACATTTTTCTGCACTACCTCGAAAAAACCCAGTAACTGAGGATTAAGTTTTATCATTTGCGTCACAGACTGTTGTTCGTGAAAGCTGCCTGCTTCTAAACCGAAAATTATTTCTGCCGCTCGATTACCCTGTTTAATGACACCCGTTTCATCAATTGTCATAACACCCGAATTGATATGTTCCAGCACAGACTCAAGATAGCTTTTTTGCAGCTCTTCCATCATCTGGCTTTGCTCAGCAATCACTCTGGCACGTGAAATTTTTCGTGTCATCATATTAAATGAGCGGGTTAAAAAACCCAGCTCATCATCACCCGATAACGGTAATTGTTTTTCATAATCGCCAGCCGCAACAGCCTGAGTTCCTTCCACCAGGTCACTAATTGGAGAAACCAGCTTGCGGGCAGCTATAAAGGCAATCCAGATGGCAGACAATACGCTCAGCAACCAGACCAATGAGAGCGCCAATGTAAAACTGGTTTTCAGAGGATCTCGTAATACCGATAACTCTCTGTATTTCTCGTATGCCTGTTCTACCCCCTGCGTCAACTCATTCACCCGATCGGTAATTGGATAAACGGCCTGTAAAAACTTCTTCTGTTCAATAGTGGTTAAATCAATTACCGGCACCACAATATGAATTCTCAGACCGACTTCAGGATTTTCCACCAGCTTGAGAAAGTGATCATCAGGCCCTAATTTACCAAACTCTGTTTTCGCAAGAGCAGTCGGTAACTCAGCGGAATTTTCACTACTTGAGGCAAGGATAACGCCATTCAATCCCACTAAAGTCAATTCATTTGCCTGCTGTTCATTTCGCGCATCATTTAAATAAACTATTAACAGCTCTTCGGGTACGCTTGGTATTTCAGTAGCAATCAGGTGTGTTTTCTTTATAGCTTCACGTTTACGCAAATCGAGTGCGCTACGACCCAGCTTCAGAGAATCTTCCAGGGCCTGCTCCACACCGACATCAAACCAGCTATCAATACTTCTATGCAAAAAAGTTAATGAAAAGTAATAAACAATACTCACCGGTATTATGGTTAAAATAACAAAAATGCTGATCATTCTTGTGGTTAACCTTGAACCTATCGTTTTTAAGCGATACTGAATAATCAATTTGAAGACGTTATAGAAAATCAGGCCTAATAAAACGATCAAACCCAGCGCATTAAAAAACACCAGCAAGTTGTAATACTTACCAAAGGATGCAGAATTTGAAGTGGCATCACTGATAGAATAAAGAGACACAAACAACAGAATAATGAGCGCAATTATCGGTGCAGAATTGCGTAAGGCGCTATTCATTGAATTTCACTCCTTAAGGGAAATTTCATTGCGTGATATTCCACTCGTACCAGTCACTTGAAATATTCCAGTTGTTTTTCCAGAATGAAGATGATTTTAATGGTATTGATAATTCAGTATTATCAATACCAAAACTAAGGCGCGCCTGGTAATACTCCCCCTGACTTAGCGAATAATTATCCAGTAATGGGTAATTCAATAGCACAGTCAATTGATTTAGAGTGTCCTTTAGCGTAGAGAAATAGAGCCGATTGCCAGAATTAATATTCAATAACGAAACAGAATCCAGTAAAGCATGATACTGGATACGATATTGCTGCCTGATGGTTACGACATCATCATCGAACCAGAACCATCGGTTTCTGGAAATTTTTATTTCCATGGCCAGCGGCAAAACGAGCCCCTGCTCGACAGATGAAACTATATAATCAGGCAGGTTTATTTCAAAAACGGCATTGAGAAAATAAACTGTTCCATTTAATTGAGTATTCACAGACTTAATGACAAATTCATTTTCTGCATGAGCCACGGAAAACCTTAGCAGCAAAAACATCAGAAATAAGTAGGAAATTCGTTTAAAAGGGCCGAGAGTTTTCCGCATTAATAAAGTCACTTCATTGAGCTGTAAATATTCTGCGTCATTGCTGTCACTATTGATGTTTTTTTTCCAGACAGGCGTAATAAAAACCATCCATTTCAAAAAATCCCGCCAGGATTTGACGGCCCACAGGTCTCTGCAAACCCCATTGTACTGTTTTCAAAGGTAATTCTATACAATTTTCATGAGCACTTATAAAGTGTTGTATTTGATTTTCATTTTCATCCTTAAATATCGAACAGGTACTATACAGTAATCGACCTCCCGGCTTTAACAGTGGCCACATAGCTTTTAACAAACGCTCCTGCTGAGCAACCAGACCAGCGATATCTTTTTCCCGGCGTAATATGCGGATATCTGGATGCCGTCGAATGATGCCGCTTGCCGAACAGGGTGCATCTAACAAAATCCGATCAAACAAATTTCCATCAAACCAGCTATCAGTCAATGCTGCATCTGCGCATTTAAGTTGCGCTTCAACACTGGCTCTTTGCAGGTTTTCAGTTACCCGATGCAGGCGTTGTTCATCTTTATCTAATGCGATTACCTGTAAATCTTTGGACGACTGCAGTATATGAAGCGTTTTACCACCCGGGGCAGCGCAGGCATCCAGTACCCTCATTCCAGGTTTACACTCAAGTAGAACGGCCGCCAGCTGGGCTGCGGCATCCTGCACACTCACCAGCCCGCTGGAAAAGCCCGGTAGAGCTGTAACCTCTAATGGCCCTTGTAAAATGACCGCCTGCTCCACAATAGGATGCTGAATGGCATTGATAGACAGATCAGACAATTGTTGCAGATAATTTGCCATTGAAATCTGCCGTAAATCCACCCTTAAAACCATTGGTGCACGTTGATTACCGGCCTGTAATACCTGGTTTGCATGTTCGCCCCATTCCTCGCTTACCTTCCGTGAAAGCCATTCGGGATAAGCCTGAACATGCTCTTCAGCAGATAACTGCAAGTCCGACTCGTTCTGTTCAGACTGGTTGCGGATAAATGAGCGCAAAACAGCATTCACCAGGCCTTTCGCCCAGACTTTTTTCTTTTTATGCAAAAGTTTAACGGATTCATTGACGGCAGCGTGATTTTCTACCCGCATAAAACGTATCTGATACAAACCCAGCAGCATCACAATCTGCACATCCTGATCACGTGCCTTTAATGGTTTTTTTAATAATTTTTTTAGCTCTGCCTGCAGAACGTAGTAATAACGGCAAAATCCAAAACATAATTCACTACAAAAGGCTCGATCCCTGTCGGACTGCAAATTTTTTGAGTGCTGCTCTAACAGTTCATTTAAAGATAATCCATGCGCGACTAACTGATAACACACATCCAGAGCGATTTGTCTGGGTGACTTTATATTATCTGAAGTCATCAATGTCCAAAACACTCATTAGACAGCGAACGTGAATTTAATAACTGCTCAGCTGTTCCTCGTTTTTTACCCGCAAACTGAATTTCATTCAGGCAAAGCACTCCCTCACCACAACTGACCTGAATTGATTGCTTATCATGAGAGATCACCTGTCCTGCAGGCTCTGTACTATTGAGGTCAGACAAACTGGCTGACCAGATTTTCACGTTTACGCCCTGTAATGTTGTATGACTTACCGGCCAGGGATTGAATGCACGAATTTCCCGATGAATTAACCCGGCAGCTTTATTCCAGTCAACCAATGCTTCCTGTTTACTCAGTTTAGCGGCATAACAGGCCAGTTCATTATTCTGGAGCTGTCTTTTGATTGATGAGTTTTCGATAGCAGCCAGATTATCCATTAAAAGTAGCGCACCTGAAAATTTGAGTACATCGTGTAACTCTGCAGCTGTTGTACTCGGGTCAATATGAACATGGCTCTTAGCCAGCATCTCCCCGGTATCCAGGCCGGCATCCATTTGCATTAAGGTAATACCCGTTTCCCGATCTCCTGCCAGAATCGCTCGCTGTATTGGAGCAGCACCACGCCAGCGGGGCAGTAATGATCCGTGAATATTGACACAGCCCAGTCGCGGAGCCTGCAAAATGACCGTCGGTAAAAGAATCCCATAGGCCGCAACAACCATTAAATCAGCTTCAAAAGCCTGCAAAGCCGCTATATCATTATTACTTTTAAAGTTTTGAGGTTGCATGACCGCTATACCATGGTTCAAGGCACACTCCTTTACAGCACTAAACTGCAGCTTACGCCCACGTCCTGCAGGGCGGTCCGGTTGAGTATAAACAGCAACAACCTGATGACTTGAAGCAATTAGAGATTCCAGTGCAGGCAGCGCAAATTCGGGGGTACCCGCATATATAATTTTAAGCATATTTTTACTACATTAAGACCTTAGTCTCTGGAATCCTGTTTTTTTAATTTCTCGAGTTTTTTGCGTATTCGATCCCGTTTCAATCCTGAAATATAATCGACAAACAATTTTCCTTCCAGGTGATCCATTTCGTGTTGAATACAAACGGCCTCCAGATCATCGGCGTGAATCTCGAAAAAATCACCATTTTCATTCTGAGCTTTAACATGCACTTTTTCAGCGCGGCTCACCGCCTCATAGTAGCCGGGTACTGAAAGACAGCCCTCGTCCATTTCTTCGACACCCTCGGCAGAAAGGATCTGCGGGTTTATCAAAACCTGGGGGTTATTCTTATCTTCAGATATATCCATCACCAATAGTCGTATATGTTTATCTACCTGAGTGGCAGCCAAACCTATACCCGGAGCATCATACATTGTCTCCAGCATATCACTAACCAGCGTCTTCAGGTTTTCATCAAAAGTATCGACTTCAACAGCCTTAGTTCTAAGGCGAGGGTCGGGGAAATGTAAAATATTTAATAAAGCCATAAATCAAACTTCAAAAAAGTTATAAGTATTTGTTCCAAGTTTATGATTATAATAGAATCTTATCTATAAAAAAGGTTGTAGTTGAATTTTATTCAACTACAATCCCAGAATACACAACGATACAAATTACACCAATGCAGGGGTTTCTATGTTTCACCATAACAAGCGACTGTTAACACACGGACTGTTTTTATTCGCCGGTTTCTTACTACTTAATGGCTGCGCATCAACAAAACAACCTTACGCCGTTGTAGTTCAGGAAAACCCAGAACCTGAAGTTATTACTGTTCAGGCAAAAATTGAACCGCCAAAACCGCGCGAAACCGTTGTTTACGAACCTGAACACCCAGAAACTTATATTGTACAGAAAGGGGATACTTTGTGGGATATTTCCTCCCAGTTTTTACGCGACCCCTGGTACTGGCCTGAAATCTGGTACAAAAATCCCCAGGTAAACAACCCTCACCTTATTTATCCGGGTGACGAGCTGGCCATTATATATGTGGGTGGCGTCAAACGAATTCAATTAAGCAGACGTGGAGAAACAGGCCAGGCTTTATCCAGTGGCATGAAAATAGTCAAGCTAGCTCCCCGCATTCGTGCGCAATCGATTGATGCCAGCATACCGTCCATTGCCATTGAATCGATTCGTCAACTGCTTGAAAAACCTCTTGTCATAGATGAAGAAGAATTGGCAAAAGCGGCTTATGTGCTTGATAGCCGCAACAACCATTTAGCTAACGCCATTAACGATACACTATATATTAGAAAACTGGATACCAGCACAGGTAATGGCCGATACCAGATTTTCAGACCCAACAAACCGCTGATTGATACCGTAACCGGCGAAGTTTTAGGTTATGAAGCACTTTATGTAGCCGAAGCCAAGTTAGAGAAAAAGGGAGATCCGGCTTCTGTTCGTGTTACTTCCTCAAGCAGAGAAATCCTGCGAGATGACCGGGTTTTACCTATTGACAATTCTAACCTGGAAAGAGACTTCTTTCCCCGTGCCCCGAAAACCCGGGTGAATGGTCGAATCATTTCAATACTGGACGGCATATCACAAGTGGGCCAGTACGATACAGTTGCCATTAACCTGGGAGAAAGAGATGGATTAGTGAGTGGCAACATACTGGTGATCAACCGTCTTGGTAAAGTTGTGGTAGATCACAATGAAGAAGAGAAAAATTTTCAGGTTAAGCTACCCGATGAACGCATTGGAGTATTAATGGTTGTTCGCGCTTATGAAAAAATGAGTTTTGCGCTTATCATGGAGGCCGATGAGCCCATTCGTTTAAACGAACATGTGACTACACCTTAGTAACACCTGTTGATTTAATGCCTTATTTATAAATTTTTCGGGCATTAACATTATATTTACAACCGATTTACAAAATAAATAATGCTATTGACATCTGTATGCAATGAACAGGGATGAGCTTGCATATTACCTGGCACTCAATTTATGTCCGGGTATAGGTCCTGTCGGATTCAGAAAAATCATAGAATCTGAAAATTTTAACATTAGCCGTCTGCTGCATAGCTCGACAACGGAATTATCAGCTTTAGGCCTTAACTCACAACAGATTGCAGCACTAAGAAATCCACCGCAAAAAATTATCGATGATGCTATTGCCTGGCAGGAATCCAGTGAAAATCATCATTTACTGGTTTTAAATGACGATAATTACCCCCTGCTGTTAAAAGAGATAAATGATGCTCCACCCATATTATATGGACTGGGCAATCTGCAACTTTTAAACAGCCCGCAGATTGCCATGATAGGCAGTCGCAACTGCAGCCCCGGCGGAGCCAGTACTGCCTATGAATTCGCTAACTTCCTTGCCAAAGCGGGATTAACCATTACTAGCGGAATGGCAATGGGTATAGATACACATGCGCATCAGGGAGCGCTCGATGCTACAGGAAATACCATTGCTGTCATTGGTACCGGGATAGACCGTATTTACCCTTCGAGAAATAAAAAGCTGGCTTACCAAATAGCAGAGCAAGGCCTTATCATTTCGGAATTTCCTCTGGGAACAGCTCCCCATAGTGAAAACTTCCCAAAAAGAAACCGCGTAATCAGTGGGCTCTGCCTGGGTACCCTGGTAGTGGAAGCCACTCGCAAAAGTGGCTCATTAATAACAGCTCATTCCTGTATCGAACAGGGTCGAGAAGTTTTTGCCATCCCCGGCTCGATTCACAACCCCCAGGCTAAAGGCTGCCATCAGCTAATCCGGCAGGGCGCAAAACTTGTAGAGCAGGCATCAGATATAATTGATGATATCGGTAGCCTACTGGGCTTTATCGCTCAACAGCCTGAACAGGAGAATATTTACGAACCAGCACAGCTTGATGAGGAATATCAGCAGTTACTGGAAAATATAGGCTACGATCCGGTCACAATTGAGACGCTAGTCCAACGCTGCAGCTTGACCATTGCACAGCTTTCATCCATGCTATTAATATTAGAGTTAAATGATCATATTAAAAGTGCGCCTGGAGGTTTGTATGTTAGATGCTAACCAAATTGCGGCTAGTCAGAGGTATTCATGAAAGAAAGCGTTATAGACGTATTGATGTACATATTTTCAAGTTATATTGATAGAGACGATACCTTGCCCGAGGACCGTGAAAGCATAGACTCAGATCTTCGTGAAGCAGGCTTTGAGCCTCAGGAAATCGATAAAGCATTTGACTGGCTGGATGGACTTGCACTGGCCGAAGACATTCCCACTGTCGAACAATCCGCAAACTCAATTAGAGTTTACTCTGCCAAGGAACAGCTTCGTCTTGATACCAAGATACAGGGCTTTCTGCTGTTTCTGGAACAGTCCGGCGTATTAACCCCTGAATTACGTGAACTGGTCATTAACCGTATTATGGCACTGGATGGTGACAACCTGGTGGATATGGAAGAATTCAGATGGGTAGTCATGATGGTACTGTTTAACAATGCCATCGACCAGGACGAAAACACACTTATGCATTACGAAGATATAGTTTTTGCTGATCAGCCAGCTATTTTTCATTAATCCATCCCTTCAATCAACCATACACAGCATAATCTATGAGTAGCAACCTTGTCATAGTAGAATCTCCTGCGAAAGCCAAAACCATTGAAAAATACCTTGGAAAGGACTTTAAGGTTCTTGCTTCGTATGGTCATGTTCGAGACCTGATACCCAAAGAAGGGGCGGTCGAGACCGATAACAACTTCAAAATGAATTATGAAGTTGTTGAGCGCAATGAAAAACACATTAAAAACATCGCTACACTTCTAAAAAAAGCCGACACTCTATATCTCGCAACGGATCCGGATCGCGAAGGTGAAGCCATTTCGTGGCATCTGTACGAGCTTTTGAAAGATCGAAATTTAATGAAAGACAAAAAAGCTTTCCGTGTAGTATTTCATGAGATTACCAAACAGGCTGTCACTGAAGCCGTGGCAAACCCCAGTGAAATACAAATGGACCTGGTTAATGCTCAACAGGCCAGACGCGCGCTGGATTACCTGGTTGGTTTCAACCTTTCGCCGTTGTTGTGGCGTAAAATTAGAAGAGGCCTGTCTGCCGGTCGAGTACAAAGCCCTGCTTTACGCATGATTGTTGAACGTGAGCTGGAAATAGAAGCATTTGATCCAAAAGAATACTGGACGATAGAAGCCGACAACCAGTTTGATAAACAGCCTTTCGTGGCCAGGCTGACCCAGCTTCAGGGTGATAAGCTTCAACAGTTTAGCATTACTAATACCGATCAGGCCGATCAGGCACATAAAATTCTTAGTGATGCCAGTAAAGGGAAACTGACCGTTGCCAGGGTAGAGAAGAAGCAGCGCAAACGTAATCCGGCAGCTCCTTTTACAACATCAACATTACAACAGGAAGCTTCACGTAAATTGGGCTTTGGTGCTCAGAAAACCATGCGAACAGCTCAACGACTGTATGAAGGTATCGACATAGGGGCCGGTCAAACTGGTTTGATTTCCTATATGCGTACTGACTCAGTCACTCTTTCTAATGATGCTCTGGAAGATATACGCACACTGATTGCACAGAAATACGGTGTCGATTCACTACCCGAATCACCCCGCTTATTCAAAAACAAATCAAAGAATGCACAGGAGGCTCACGAAGCCATACGTCCAACAAGTGCAATGAATATACCCGACCAGATCAAAGCGCATTTAAGTCAGGATGAATACCGGCTGTACGACCTGATTTGGAAACGCAGCATCGCCTGCCAGATGATCCACGCCACTCTGGATACGGTTGCCATCGATTTGAGCGCTGGTGCAGAAAATACGTTTAGAGCGACAGGATCAACCATACGTAACCCCGGATTCATGCAGGTTTACACCGAAAGTCAGGACGACAAAAAGCAGGATGACCAGAAAGAGAGCATACTACCTCCACTGGTCGAAGGTGACATTGTCGATTTGTTAGAAATTCGTCTGGAACAGCATTTCACAGAACCACCACCACGATTTAGCGAAGCTAGTCTGGTTAAAACGCTGGAAGAATATGGCATCGGTCGCCCTTCAACATATGCATCAATTATTACCACTTTGCTTGATCGTGAATATGTTGAACTTGAAGCCCGGCGTTTTCACCCAACCGATGTAGGCCGTGTAGTTGTAAAGTTTCTGACCCAGCATTTTACTCAATATGTCGATTATGATTTTACCGCACAACTTGAAGATACGCTGGATGAAATTTCTCGCGGCGAATCCGAGTGGTTGCCTTTATTGCAATCATTCTGGACAACATTTAAAACACTAGTTGACGATAAAATGGAAAATGTCAGCCGGGACGAGGCTTTACAGGCTCGAGAATTGGGTATAGATAAAGCCACTGGGAAACCAATCTCTGTACGCATGGGCCGCTACGGCCCCTTTGTACAGATTGGTACAAGAGATGATGAAGAAAAGCCTAAATTTGCAGGGTTAAGACCCGGACAAAAAATGGATAAAGTAACTCTTGAGGAAGCCCTCGAACTATTTAAGCTTCCACGAGATCTTGGTGAAACAGAGGAAGGGGAAACAGTTTCTACCAATTTTGGACGTTTCGGTCCGTATGTTAAATACGGAAGCAAATACGTCTCTCTTAAAGTTAAGGAAGGCGATGATCCATACACGGTTACACTTGAACGAGCGCTGGAGCTAATCAGGGAGAAGAAAGAGTTTGATGCCACTCGGGAAATAAAACTATTTGAAGGCACTGACATTAAAATATTACGTGGCCGCTATGGACCCTATATTACTGACGGTATAAAAAATGCACGAATTCCTAAAGATATTGAGGACCCGGAAACTTTAACACTGGAGACCTGTCAGGAACTTATTGAAAAAGCACCCTTACCGAAATCCAGACGTAAGAAAGCGGCCACCAAGAAAAAGGTGGCCAGTAAAAAGAAAGCCGCTACTAAAAAGAAAGTTGCCAAAAAGGCAGTTAAAAAGAAGGCCAGTGTGAAAAAAACTAGCGTGAAAAAGGCCAGTTCAAAAAAATCTGTCAAAATGAAACCTTAATGTCACCCTGGCGTCTGCGAGAAATTTCCAGACAGATAAACCGGGGAGCATTAATCGCTTATCCGACGGATACGATCTGGGGTTTTGGTTGTAGTCCACTATCAGTGAGGGCAGTTGAACGCCTGCAACAATTAAAACGACGTTCTGCCAACAAAGGGCTAATATTGCTATCACCTGAGCTTGAATACTTAAAACCTTTTATCGATGAGTCAACTTATTACCGCTACCACAAACGACTAAGCCTGGTCACGAAAAAACCTGTCACCTGGATAGTAAAAGCCAGTCAATATTGTCCAGACTGGCTGACAGGATATAGAGATACGGTTGCAATACGTTTAACACGGGTTACCCAGGTTAAATTTTTATGTGACTTCTCTCATACACCTTTAGTCAGTACCAGCGCAAATATATCCCGCAGAAAGCCAATACGTAACAGTCTGTTAGCTCATAAACACTTTCAACATTCGGTAGATTATATAATAGAAGGCTTCGAGACCGGTTCACAGCAAGCCAGTGAGATTACTGATTTAAAAACGGGTAAAATACTTCGGGCCTAGCGTGTTAAACTACCCTGAAAATCAGCACTACATACAACAACATAAATTAATAACATGAATATAGATATTGATGCAGTTCGAAACTATCTAATGGACCTGCAAACTAAAATTTGCAGTGGTATTGAACAGTGTGACGGTCAACAAAAATTCCTGATTGACGACTGGGATCGTGATACCGGTGGCGGAGGTCGAACGCGCGTATTGACCAATGGCACGGTTTTCGAACAGGCCGGGGTTAATTTTTCTGAAGTCTACGGCAATAACCTGCCCGGATCTGCCACAGCCCATAGACCTGAATTAGCTGGAAGAAACTTTCGCGCTATGGGCGTGTCTCTGGTTCTCCACCCACATAACCCTTATGTACCGACGTCTCATGCTAATGTACGTTTTTTTATTGCCGAGAAACCCGGCGCAGATCCGGTATGGTGGTTCGGTGGAGGCTTCGATCTAACGCCTTATTATGGCAATAAAGAAGACTGCAAGCACTGGCATCAGACTGCTAAACTCGCCTGTGATCCTTTTGGAAAAGACACCTATGAAAAATATAAAAAATGGTGCGATGAATACTTCTACCTGAAGCATAGAAATGAACCACGAGGAATTGGTGGTTTATTTTTTGATGATTTAAATACACCCGACTTTGAAACAGCCTTTGCTTTTATGCAGAGTGTAGGTAATCACTTTCTACCGGCTTATATACCCTTAGTAAATAGACGCAAAGATATCGAGTACGGCGAACGTGAAAGAAATTTTCAATTATATCGACGAGGCCGTTACGTTGAGTTTAACCTTGTATATGACAGAGGCACTTTATTTGGACTTCAATCAGGAGGGCGCACAGAATCCATACTAATGTCTTTACCGCCCGTAGTGAACTGGAAATATAGTTATCAACCTGAACCCGGAACCACTGAAGCAGAGTTATATGAAGTTTATCTGAAGCCAAAAGACTGGATCAATGAATAAGCCTGAAAGCACTGAATTTCCTGATATTGAAATTACCGGCGAAAATAAATGTGACCTGTGCACCAACTCAAAATGCTGCACTTATGTCACTCAGCAAATTGACACACCAAAATCGAAATATGATTTTGAAATACTGTTATGGCAGATATCCCATAAAAATATGGGTGCCTACAAAGATGAAGATGGCTGGTTTCTTATTTTCGAAACTTCATGCACGCATTTACTGGGTGATGGAAGATGCGGTATTTATGAAGATAGACCTACTATTTGCCGCAGCCATACAAATGATTACTGTGAATATGATGCGCCAGCTGAAGATGGCTTTGACCTGTGGTTTCCGGATTACCAGAGCCTGTTAACTTATTGCAAAAAACGCTTTAAAAAATGGAGTACTGGAAACCCGCCACCGGAATAAAGGCAGTATTAAATCAGAAAGTCACTTTCATCGGACAGTGACTTTCTGAAACCCCAAACATTCAGTTACTTCTGTAATTTTACCAGATCATTATTCCTGAAGTTAGCGCCTGATACGATACTGGCGACAGAACCGTTCTTGCCAAAAAAGCTGGCAATTTTCAATTTTCCACGAACTACACCGGGTGCACGCCCCAGGGAAACGCCGGTTTGTGGATCAATGATCTCTTCTCCTAACTCCTGAACTACCAGTGTATCGCCGATTTGCAGACCAGTTTGCTGTCCTGCATTGATATAAATAAAGTTACCTTTAACCTGTGCAATACGTCCAGACCAGAGGTCTCCCGTTAATTGCTCAGTAATCTTGTTCATCGCCTTACCCAACGCATCACGTAATGCACCATCTTTCAGAGACGTATCGTAGGAGCTTTTAGAACCGAAACCAAGCAATCCACCGCTTTCCTTACGAAATTCACCGTTACCATGAGAGGCAAATATCAGCACACCCGTAGTTGTATCAACAATACGGTAGTCAACGCCTACTTTTGCCACCTGAGTTTTAGACTGAGACAGAAAGGTATTGGACCCTTCAACCAGTTCGGCATAACTGGTTATAGCACCGGTTAAAATAGCATTCAATCCAAGAATCTTACCCATCTCAGCTGCAGTAGAAGCATTAATAGCACCTGATGCTCCCATCTTTTGCTGATTTAAAATGGATTCCATATCCTGCTGTGGAACAACGATAAAATTACCTGTTTCATGCAGCATAGTGGTCAGAATATTGGTTGCAGATGTTTCAATTCCTGCAACTTTTCTTGGTGTATTATTCTGAAAGTTGACGACTCCCACTCTAAGTTTTGGCCCCTTAAATTCAACTGCACTGGTTTCTACCAGATTCACCTGTACATTATCATCTTTATGCACGCTTTTAGTCTGCGGCGTACAACCAGCAACAAGGATGACACTGCAAACTAAAAGTGTATTAATAAGTTTATATTTATTCATATTTTTCCTTTTATTTATTCAAGTTATAAAATCTTAAAACCCAGGCCCATTACGAAGTGTCCTGGTCGAGTTATTTACTAAAGCCAGACTCTCTTCCTCTAATACAGTACCAAACGCGTTGCTCACTGCTTTTTCTACTAAGCCACTAACCAGGTTACCCAGAATTGAGCCATCACCGCCGGTACTTCTTTCAATAGTAATCCACTGTATTTCAGCATCATTACCATCATTTACCGCACTGGAAAGTGATGCCAGGCTACCGAATAACCCACCACTTTTAGCCTCACTCTTAATGCCAATATTGCTACTCCAGAAAACCATATCATTACTACTTTGTATCATTTTCAGCTTTGTGCTCACACGATTTGTGTTTATCACCCCTGACATCGATTGGTCATAATGCAAAATATCACCATAAATATATGCATCGGCAGCAATTACAGATTTTATTTCTTCTAATTCAACTTCAGTCAATTGCTCTCCCAGGGTGATACCAAGTTCATCAATTAATGTTTCATCAACATCTTCAAGCGGTAAAACACGGTAAAATTTGGTGGCTAATTTCTGACTTAATAATTCACGAATCTGCATAGGAGCATCGACATTATTACTTTGATTGGCAAAGGGTAAAATTGCCACAGTTAATATTGGATTAGTTAAATCTGGCTGCGGTTTAGGTATGCTTATACAGGCTGACATCAGGCCTACTACACCAACTATTACAGCCCATCTGGATAAAGCTATTATCTTTTCCATGTAAATTTCCTCTTTATTTTAATTAATTTTTTTGAAGATGAGTAACAACTTTATTAAATCCATAACTTTCACAATAAAATTAACACCTTGCTAACCCCATGCATCATCCGGTTTTTATAGTGCCAGATTTTGAAACTCAACATAAGATTAGTCCTGAAATGGATTTAGTTTCGACCCAGATTTTTTTCTAAAGTGTGAAGTAATTCACCTTTTACAGCATCTACCAGTAAGCCGGCTGCTTTTTCTGCTGCCAGATCACTCGACAGTGCACCCGCCTTAGTTTTCTCTGACTTTATCCTGATAGTTTTCAGAACACGTTTTGTTTTGCCACTTTTTATGACAACAACACCATTCATTTTAGTAAACTGAATGCCATTAAAACCCGGTAACTCTGTAGCAGCGGCCTTTACATCGATAATATAATCGGCACCACTACTATCTGCAGACTCATCTGCTATGACATTGTAATTTTGCTCTGATAACACACTGGACAAGCCATCATTCACAGTCAGATACAGGTATTCGTTATAGTGATTGGCTATTTTAGAATTTAACAGAATAGTTACCTGAGATTTTTGACTGAGCAACACCACCAGTTCTGCAAAAGCAGATTTATTCACAAACAATTCATCATATAAATCGAGTCCAGCCTTAATTTTATTTTCGGATTTATCTGAATACGGGAATGATCTTACTTTTACAGATAACTCTCCGCGCTGGTTTGTGGTTTCATCAAAATCAATCAGCATGCCTTCATTATCGGCAATAATACTGACAGGAACGCTCTTTAGCGGACGACCGTTATATGTATAAATAACCTGGTAAGGCTCACTCACACCTAACTCAGGAGAACCTGTTTGCCGATTATCAGACTGCACTTTTACAGCAACCTGCCTGAAAACTTTAGCCAGGTACTGATCAAATTCCGAAACTAAGCTGAGAGCATCGCTTTTCAGCATACTGTTCATGCCTGAGTCTGAAAAAAGTTTATGCAACTCGATGTCTTTGGTAATCTCCTTAAATAAATGGCTGGCCTTAAGTAAAATAATGATGCCCTCAGAGCTTTCACTTTTAGCCAGAAGCTGCTCCACTTTTTCAAGTTGAGAGCGGATATGATCCAGCTCACTTTCAATCTTGAACGACAGATTTGTGGCATTTTTCACCTTGTCTAAAACAGCAAAAGCAAAATAGGTATTCGAGCTTTGCTGAAAATACTGATTAGCAATTTTGATGCCTTCAATATTCTCCAGATCAACTTCAGTACTTATCTGGATATCCATATTTTCCTTCATCGAAGAATCTTCAGAAGTCGATTGATATTCCTTGGTAATATTACTCTGGCTGGATATGCTAACCTTGAGCTGTTCTGCCAGACGCGATATTGCATTTTTCCGCGCATCCTCCGAACTCTCCCCTTCGCCTATCGCTGTTATATATTTATCAGCCTGATAATCATCCTGAGCAGCTCCATAAATCCATTTGGGATCTGCAGCCTGGATTGAAAAACTAACTAATATCAGTGAAACCAGACTAACCAGTCGCATAACTTTCCCCATTGAACACATCATAAGTACTCTCTCAACCTGAACCCGTAAATGCAGGTTTTAATTATTGTCTGCAATAAATTGCTCAAATTCTTCAAACTGCAAATTCATATCAGGATCCATTGCAACTCTGGTTGCCTTTTTTCCATCAAACTGTAATGCATAACCTGCATCAAGGTTAATGGAGGCTTTATAGGCGACAAATTCGTCCTCCATCTGTTGTTTGAATTCTTCAAACTCTGCCAGTTGTTGTCGCCTGTACTTCTCGTATTCATCGAGTTCACGTTGCTGGTAAAGCTGAAAAAGCTCATCATCATTAGAGTCCAGAATGAGTTTCCCCTCTGCAAGCAGGATATTTTCCTGTGTGGTATCACTTTCAGCAGAATCGATAATGAATTTTGTACCGCGTATTCCAAGGGTTGCAGTGGCCGTTCTTATAGCAACATTATTTAATTTCCTGGGTGAAATAAAATAAAATATTTTGCCGAAAAAGTGACTGAAAAAACCGGGTTTGACCAGTTTAATACTGGCATTTTGTCCGGCAACCAGTACATCGCCCTGTTTTGTTTTGATCGCAATTTTCTGTTTTTGCCCTGTCTTGATTTCTGTTTTTTCAGAAATTTGCATTCCAGCAGGATACAGTGGCATATTTTCCGAACGTATCACTTCGGCCATCACCTGAGCATTGGCTGCACCCGCAACAATTTGTAACAGGAGCAGACTAAAAACCAGCCTGAACACATCAGAGAACTTCATTTTATATGGCATCATATTATTTATAAGATAGAGATTACCTTGGGAGTAACATTTTTAAATTGCGGCATTTTCATACCGGCGCGGGCATTAATATAAGTTGGATCAGCAATGCTGTATTGCTTATGTCGAAAATTAATCACCTGCCCCTGTGGATCCTTAAGTGCCACCGCAGTTGCAATATGCCCGGGGAAATCCAGGCCAATAACATCAAGTCCTAACAGATTTTTTACCAGCCAGGCGAATACTATTGAACGGTCTTCACAATCCGAGGCCGGATAAAAAATGGTTTCTTCTATAAATAAATAATTTTCTTCACCGAATTGATCCTGATCCGTTTCGTAGCGAAATGATTTTTGCACAAATCTCAATAATAAATTAACCGCTTCAGTCTCAGACATATCTTTAACGATAACAGTTAACTGTGATAGCAGCGCATTTGCCGTGACGCTATCCAGTGGCGTACGAAAATACTGGTCTATGTCCATTTGAGGATAGCTGGATAAAAAGTCGACGGTAAAATGATTATATGGAATCTTCAGTTGATGCTTTTTACCCCGATATGAAAAACTAAACTGTTTGAAATTTATATTTTCTTTACTATTAACAGCCCACACTAATGAAAAATCTGAAACATTTAATTTTTTAGGATATTTACCATCATAAGAATACAGGTTGAGGGGTAAATTTTTCTGCCCCGATACCGAATAGTATTTCTGTGAGTTATAGGTAAAATAGGCAACATCGTATAATCGCTGCCTGGACGCAACTAATAGATAAACCTTTCTTGTATCATATGCGACTCGAGCATCCAGGCTGGATTTTAATAACAAAAACCAGCTCATTACAGTCTGGTTATTCTTTGAAACTCCAGTTTTTTCAGCAAAGTGCTGAATCAAACTCACATAAGCCCAGTCATTTAACATTAACTGCTGCTTTATTTTCAGCAATTGACTGATTGTTGTGGAATAGTCTGACTGAGCAAGATCACTAAAAGCACGCTGTATTCCCACCTGTGATACCTGCAAACTTTTCTCACTAAAAGATGACGATAAACCATCCAGAACAGAAAACTGATACCCTAAAAAGTCTACTGATATCAATCTTTCAGCAGTGTTTTGTGGGAATTCCAGCGGGATATTGACAACAGGTTGAGGTTTAACTTCAGGAGATTTCTTTGCAGGAATGACCACTACCGGTTTAACAGGCTGGGATTTTAGTAGGGGTACCATCCTGTCATCTATTTTAGCGACAGGAATATCTTCTGGTTTAGGTGATTTATCACGGACAACTCCCTCTTCAGTATCAAACGGTTTCCACTTTTGATTTAGAAAGTCGGCAAACTGCCTGTCCATTTCATCCTTATATTGTTTGAATTCACCAAGCTGTTGCTTTTTCCACAACTCAAATTCAGCCATCGACTGAGCTGACAACATACCGGGCAACAACAAACCAAACCAGGCTATTACATGGATTTTTTTCGCTAATGAATTCATTAATTTACCCGAATTCAACTCATAAGTGCAACTTAACCTAGCTGCACTGTTAAGGAAAG
>CALCSG010000245.1 GCA_937894085.1 uncultured Gammaproteobacteria bacterium
TTTCCTTAACAGTGCAGCTAGGTTAAGTTGCACTTATGAGTTGAATTCGGGTATCGTTTAAACATGTTTAAATACTCCAAAGTAATTTTAGCAATCAGGCAGGTTAAGCTGGATAAATCATCATTAAACAATTGCCTGAATACTGCAGTATGTAAATTTTTATACTGGTTTATAATCCAGCTACCTGCCTGAGTTTTATTTTTCTGATTTGTTATTTATTACCGTATCTATGCTGTTTTCCAGCACCTGATCCCTGGCCTCTCATCTGTTGAAAACTTGCTCTTTCATCATCACTCATAGACTCCACCCGGCCACGCATTTCACTACGAAAGATGTCACGATCTTGCGTGGTCATATCTCTCGCCTGAGAACGCATGTCCATCAGTTCTTCAGTGGACATACTGGAATAATCTGTGGCAACAGCCACATTGATTACACCAATACCTATAAGCGCAATAAGTCCTCTGCTGAAATTTTTATGATTCATCAATATATTCCTCTTGTCAGTTAATGGGGTGACAGATTGCTGTATACATCTGATCGATACAGCACATTCAAATCACGCTACGCATGGTAGAGGTAAACTGTTTCTGAATGATTTCAATGGCGTAAAAAAATATTACAAATTGTTTCTAGACTGGAGAGGAGGCTTTCTATATATCCAGGCATAATTTATTGACCTGTCCGACCTGATTACTAGGGGATGGATTAATAGAGAAATAATAGGACGCTACCCTTTTATGGGTTGAAAGACTATATTTCCAATATGCCCAGGATCGCTAGAACAGTTTTTAAGAACATTCCTCACCATATTACACAGCGGGGTAATCGCCATGAAGTAGTGTTTTACAGCGATGATGACCGAAGAATTTACTTGCGGTGGTTAAAAGAGTATACGGATAAATTCAGGGTAAAAATTCTTGCCTACTGTTTAATGGATAATCATATTCATTTAATACTTCAACCATCAACGGAAGAAGGTTTGCATAGGGTACTTAAGCCTCTGCACATGCGTTATGCTCAAAGAATAAACAAACAGAAAAGCTGGAAAGGTCACCTCTGGCAAGGACGTTTTTTTTCATCCGCTATGGGTAATGAATACCTGACGGCTTGTATTCGCTATATTGAAAGAAATCCAGTGCGAGCAGGTATAGTGGAATGTGCCGAAGAATATCTGTGGTCAAGTGCCGCTGCACACAGTGGTCATGATGAAGCGGGTCTCTTATCGATGCTTACATATCAGCAAAGACCTGTATTAGTAAATGAATGGCGCATTGGTTATCAGAGGGAGATGATATTCAAAAAATATCCGTTTTAAACAGGAGTATCGAAAAAAGTTATTCACAACATTATCGAATTAATCGAAAGACAACTATTTCCTGAGAACTTTCCATAAGCAAAAAATTACCTTTAACGCATAAAAAAACTAAAGTTGCCTGAGCCCTGGCCGATAGCCCTGAAGTAAATCCAAAAAATCACAAAATTGCATACTCAATTGCAAGGAGGAAAATAATGGATGTCAGTTACTTAACTCAGTCAGCTTCAGTTAGCCCCGGTATGCTTTCCCATACTAGCGCGGAAACCGGTCTTGATACGACAAGTGGGCAAACCAGCCCATTATCAGCACCTTCCACAGATACTCTCTCCATAACACAAAGCAATATTGCCGTTGCGCGTCTTATTATGACTCAACAGGTAGACATTGCCCTCAATATAAATAGTGCGACAAGCGTTAACCCGGTACTAGATAGTGACAGTGAACACCATGTCGACAACATGGTTAATAAAGTATTAAATAAAATACATGACGAGGGCCATTCGAATCACCATCACGAATCCGATGAGGAACATCATGCCAAAACCGTTAAATCTGTGCAGCTAAGTGTCAACCAGGGGTTTGAACAATCCGTGCTGGTGATGAACCAGTTAAATATCATGGATAGTTCGGTCGCTAGTGATGTGGCACAAACCCAGTCCCAGGTAAACCGGGCCATCGATCAGGTCAGCATGAGCACATCCGCGATGTCACTCAACAGTGCCGGCGCAACCCGTGAATTGAGCACTTCGCTTCAGGTAACGACTCAAGATGGTGACGTCGTCACTATCGATCTGTCTCGAAGTCAGTCTTTGGCTGCAGGTAGTTTTCAGGATGCGAACGGCTCTGTGGTGTATGCCAGTTCTGCCTCGGAAACACAGTTAAACATCAGTATTCAGGGAGACCTTAGCGAAAAAGAGAGTCGGTCGATTAGACAGGTTATAGAGAGCGTCAACAAGTTAGCCGAAAAATTGTTTAACGGTGAGACGGGTGATGCGATGGAAAAGCTGGGTGAACTGGACATTAACACTAAACAGCTGTCCAGCCTTGCATTGAGCATGTCAAGTAATATTTCTTACCAGGCGGTGAGTGCTTACACGCAAGTAAGCCAGATGACCGTGAGTTCTACGCCACTAAACACCTCGCCAGTGAATTCAATACAACCATCAAGCTCTGTATCTACATCCACTGCGTCTCCTGGTAGCTCAAGTAGCACGAACACTGTTGCCGATTCGACAGTACCCGCTATCAATCAGGCACCAACACAATTCACTAAACCAGCCAGCATGGTTGCTGTCGATGTGGCGGTAGACGCATCTGAGCTATTGCAGCAGGCCTCGCTCTCAAACAGCTTTGACAACCCGACCATGGAAGTCGAAAAACTGTTCGATCAATTAACCGAGTTATTGTCATTTGAACATGGACATCGCAGTAACAGGGCTCAACACTTTGTGAAAGATTTATTCCACGATCTGGTTCAGCAACTTACCAAAGACGACGATGATTAAGGGCTGATAACAATGATCATTCCGGCAGATTTGGAATGATTATTAAGTATAGGAAATATAAAAGCCTACCTATAGATATTTCAGGAGTGGCGTTTTATTTTATATTTCCATTCTCAGGGCTCAACGCTAATTCATCGTTATTAGAACTAATTCTCTTATCGGTGTTTCTTTTGTTTTTGCCATCAATTTTTTGATTACTTACTCTTCATATTCGTGTTTACTCTGTTTCTTGAGGTGAAATATTTATTATTCATTAAAATTTAGAATATTATGTTCTTTTTAGAGTTGTGCAGATTAAAATAAAACACAAACACGTCAAGTATTAAGAAGTATAGGCGCTATATTTCAGATAACCGCTTTAGTATTTTAAAGCCTGGTCGATTATTTTTTTTATCGGCAGCATTTCATTTTTCGGATAACGAACCAATACAATAATACGCTGTGGCTGGTCTCCTATTTTAACTGTGTTTAGATAAAGCTCATTTGCATTTCCACTATATTCATCGCTCACAAGTATTCCAACTTTGCTGATTTTGAGCATAATATCCTGCTGTTGCAGAAATTCTATTGGCTTATTCAGGTAATCGATTAATGATTGCAGGTAGATTTCCGGGTTCTTCAGGCTTCTGTCCATCGTTAGTTTATTTTGCGGGCTGTCCTGCATTTGCTGATGATGTAATCGAGTCATGTGAACTTTAATATAGTCGACGATGTTGTCGAATAACAAAGATTCAAGTGACTTTCTGACATGTTGCTCTGTCGCAGATGGAAATAAAATCTGATGTTCTGAAAAGTTGATCAATACTTGCATGACATCACTCACTAACATGTCCTCCTTTAACTCATTTCCAAACACAGTCTTATCAGTTTTATTGACAAATAACAGTGCATAGACTTCATCCAGCTGGTCATGATCAGTTGTTTGAAAAAAGCTGTGCAACTCCTTGCAACGACTGAATATGTTTTGAAGGTCGTTCTGGTTGACAAAGAAGGCATTCACTAATGGGTTGTCTGAAAAGGTTTTCCTGTTGACATCAATTGCAGTCGGCAGTCCATCAACCATATTCTCAACATAGTTGAGTACAGTGCTGACACTTTCTCGCAAACGTTTTTTGTAACTACCTATACCGCGCATCCGGACATCTGTTCCGGCTACAACCGACTCTATGGCAGCAGAAACTTTCTCGGAATTCTGTTGGTAGTGCTGTTTCCTGTTATCCCTTTGATCAATTAAATCGAGAAAATACTTCCATTGTTCCTGAAATAACTGGCGCAGTGCGGAGGCTTCAGGTTTACGGTGGTTAACAGTCTTCATCGTTATTCACTAGCAGAAAATCGGTTTAAAATGGTACTAAAAAGGGACGCTACCCAATGTCGTTAAGTTAAGGTTTTTTTGTCGTCATGCCCGCGTAGGCGGGCGGGTATCCATTTTAAAGGCCTGCAGGCTCATTGTGATGGATTCTGGCCTTCGCCAGAATGACGCGAGTCGCTTAACTTAACGGCATTGGGACGCTACCCTTTAATTTAACGCGGAATTCACGGGGACGTGATGCCCGTTCTTTACTCTACTCAGATTTCTTGCAAATTTCTAACCGCGCTAAACATACTGTAGATCGGCAAATGATATTTTTCTGCATATCTGACGGTTAATGTTAATCCAGTCAATAATAAATGTAATACAAAATATTGAATGTTTCGAATTTGATTAAACATAGTTGTTCGCCTATTATCCAGACACTTCTCTGTAAACAAATGTAGTCAGGAATAAATTATGCCTATTGTCTGGCGAAATGAAATGAGTATTGGGAATGACCTTATAGATCAGGATCATAAATATCTATTGTGTATTTTTAATTCTATAGAGTTAGCCTGTCGCATGAAAAAAAAGATGAACTTATACCCGTCTTTTTTGCGCAGTTACTTGAATACACAGAGATTCATTTTGACAGAGAAGAGCGAATACAGTTGAATATGAGGTTCCCCGGGCATTATGAACATAAAAAAATGCATCAGGAGATTGTCCTGAGTTTAAAGGAAGTCAATGCAGAGTTGCAAAAGGAAAAACCGGAATATCGCAAGGATCTGCTCGATTTGATACGAAAATGGGTAGTGGATCATCTAATCGTAACCGATAAAGCTTTGACTCCTCATCTGAAAAAATTGCCACCTAATTTCAGGTAACTATTCTTTTGATCATTCCCAGCTATTAAATTTTTGAGGCGCTACTAAAAGTGTTGAAGCCTGTCATTCAGACTAAAGCCAAATCGGGCGTCATACCGGCACACCACTTTTCGGGCTAAAGCCGGGGACTTACTGACACCTTAAAGCTGTGGGTTTTTATCTATAGTTGAGTCTTTTTTATTCTTATACATTGCATTGTCTGCTATCACTAGTAACTGATCAATTTCTGTTGAATCAAGCGGATACAGTGCCAGGCCAATGCTGGCACTAATTTGAATATTCTGGTCGAAAATTTCATACGGTTTTTGCAGGATAGCAGAAATTTTCTGACGCATATTTTCAACTGTTTCCCGATTTTTTACGGCAGTAATTATGACGGTGAATTCATCGCCTCCCATCCTGGCTACAGTATCCTCCTTGCGCATTAATGTATTTAACCTTTCGGCTACTGCGGTTAAAAGTAAATCACCACTTGCGTGCCCAAGATTATCATTCACCGGCTTGAAATTGTCTAAATCCAGATAGAGTAGTCCAACCAGGCTATCATGTCGTTGAGCCTGTGCAATGGCCTGTGATAGTCGGTCGTGAAACAGTGCTCTGTTGGGTAACCCTGTTAATGCATCATGATGTGCCATGTGTCGGCTCACCCTCTCAGCCTGTTTTAAACGGCTAACATCTACCCCGGAGTTTAAGCTAGCAATGATATTGTTTTCATTGTCTTTTTTTACGGTGTTATGCCAGGACATTTCACAATGCTTACCAGTAGCCGTTACAATTGTATAATCTTCAAATTCAACACAATCTTCAGTCCCATTGAAAATAGCCTGATGCCGGATCAATAATTCATCGCTTAAGTCTTTCGATACGATTGTTTCGAACCAGTTAAGCCCAATAATTTCTGTCTCGGTATAGCCTAATAATTCCTGACCACGTCTGTTAATCAGAGTGATTTTACCTTCTCTATCCAGTGCGACTATCATCGCCTGAGAAATTTGCAGGTATTCCTGTGCTCGCTCGCGCTCCTGCTTAAGAAAACATTCCAGTTGCTTCTGTTGCGTAATATCCAGCAGTGTTCCCAGCATGTAAAGAGGCTGTTTATTTTTATCCCTGTGCATGGTTCCGCGGGCGTCTACATGGCGAAGCTCGCCGTTCTGCCTGAATATACGAAACTCCATGTGGTAAGCTTTACCCTGCTTCAGGGTTTTATCGAGCGCTAACTGAACAGCCGATAAATCATCGGGATGTATGGCATTTAGAAAAGTTTTGTAATTTGGTCGTATCTCATCTGGCTTAAAGCCAAATATGCGAAACTGTTCGTCAGACCAGACCTCCTTACCGGATTGGATATCCCAGAACCAGCTTCCGAGGTTTACAATATGTTGAACTTCATTCAGGTTATTTACAGATTCTTTCAGCTGATCCAGTAGTGGCGATGTAATACGGAATGCCAGAAAAGCGCCAAATATAATAATTATCAAGGCCGCTATGCCCCCGGTGAGGGATTTTTTAATTAACGGGTCTCTCAGTTCAGACAGATCTATTTTAGCGACAATGCCTATCCCCATTGCGGGTACAGGCTGATATGCCGCTAATACTGTTACATTACGGTAATCTGCTCCAATCAATACGCCTGATTCACCAGCCAATGCCCGGCGCATTGGTTCGGCTGATTCGTCTTCATGTTCGAAGATTGCGAGGTTCTCATGACCCGCGTGTCGCAAATGTAACAGGAACTGAATCTTCCCATCTACCAGCCGAGCTAGCACTACTTCTCCAGTTTCCCCGAATTTTCCTGAGCGTCCACGTTCTTCGGCAATTTCGGTGATGGTTACATTTTGTGTACTTAACAGCTTGTGATTCTTGTCAAATTGATAAATTGCGGTGATCAGGTCAGCTTCGTCCTGAACCAGTTTTTCCAGCCAGGCGGTTTGCTCTTTCACGGCCTCCTGATAGAGTACCCACCCCATCGTCAACATGGCGAATATGGCAACACAGATCATGACCAGGATCGTCAGGAAAATTCTACGACTGTGCTGTATGGAATAAAAAGTCATAATTAGGGTTTACAGAAAGTTAACTTCCTGAAATTAGTATAGCTAGTTACCGACCATAAATGCTAACTCATTGAAATATAATAAAAAAAGTGCTTATAGCAGGTAGGAATCAATAAAAACTCCAGTGAAAAATGTTATCATTATATTTCAAGCTATTGATTTATAAAGAAAAACATAAAACACCGGAGATAACAATGCGCAAAAAACACACCGTTCAACGCAGTATATTTGAAGTCTATCCAGAACACGAGACGGGTGATGAATTAAAGGCCATATCACATTGGCTGGATCAGCAACCTGAGCTTTTGGACTGGGTTGCTGGCGATGTTAAAAACCGAGCGGTTAAAAATAATTCGGGCAGAGAAGGGTTAACGGTGGAATCGATTTTGCGTTGTGCCATTCTCAAGCAATACCATCAAGTCAGTTATAAAGACCTTGCTTTTTGCCTGATGGATTCCACGGCCTGCCAGAGCTTTGCCCGGTTAAGCCCCGGCTGGTACCCCAAAAGGTCGGTGTTACAAAACTGTGTCAGCGTGATTTCTGATGTGACCTGGGAACAAATAAATAAGTGCTTGTTACAGTGTGCGGTGAAGGAAAAAGTGGAGCGTGGAAATATGTTGCGTATCGATAGTACGGTGGTTGACTCTCCCATTCATGAACCCAGTGATAGCAGTCTGTTATGGGATAGTGCGAGAGTTTTGATCCGGTTGTTAAAAAAAGCGGATGAATTAGTGGAAGGCCTCACCACGATTGACTATAAAAATCATCGGCGATTAGCCAAGAAGCGAGCACGAGCCATTGTTTATACGCGAGGCAAGGAAAAGAAAAAGTTGCTGTATAAAGACCTGATTAATGCGGTAGAAAAAACGCTCATCTACCTTGATGATGCTGTTGTAAAAGTAAACTCAGTTCCAATAACGGAGTTGCTGTCATTAGAGATATGGCATGCCCAGATAACGCATTACAAGCCTTTAATACAACGGGTTATAACACAAACAAAGCGTCGAGTATTTGCCGATGAAAAAGTACCTGCCAGCGAAAAAATCGTGAGTATTTTTGAAGAGCATACAGACATTATTGTGAAAGGCAGTCGAGACATTCAGTATGGTCACAAGATTAATTTAAGTACCGGTAAAAGCGGCCTGGTATTAGATGTTGTTATCGAAGAAGGTAATCCGGCGGATACCGATAAATGCATCCCCATGCTGGAACGGCACATTGATTATTATGGACAGGCCCCGCGTCAAATGGCCGCTGATGGAGGCTATGCCAGTATCAATAATTTAGCCGCAGCAAAAGCATTGAATGTTAAGGATATGGCTTTCCATAAAAAGCGTGGACTGGAAGTCGAAGACATGACAAAAAGTGCCTGGGTTTATCGTAAGCTGCGAAACTTCAGAGCGGGTATTGAAGCCGGTATCTCTTGTTTGAAACGTGTTTATGGTTTGGGTCGTTGTACGTGGAAAGGGCTGAAACATTTTAAATCGTATGTCTGGTCATCAGTCGTTGCTCACAACCTGACGGTATTTAGCCGATTATTATCCACCTGAGTAATGTCTGGAGATAATAAGAGGTAGGTTAGTGCTGACTGGCCATGGATAAGTATGCTTAAATGCTGGTAGAAAAGTTGTATTCTCACTCTGATAAGACATACTCAAATAAACGGATCATTATTGTGCTGGAATATAAAAAAACAGGAATGAATAGAATGACACAATCCGGGAAAAAGGCTATTTATGGTCGGTAACTAGCTAATTGAAATTTGGCATTTTTTATCACTTTCTGTATATGAAAACATAGTGACTTTGATACATCATAAACTAATCACTCCGATTTAAACCTAGAAAATTATAATGAGAATAAGTCTGTTCAGGCTTTTTGGTGCTTTAAAAAATAACCTGGGGTCTGATCCAAAGTATTAATGACATACTTATGGTATCTAATAAGTGTCGCCAAAACTGGCTGGGGTTAGTCAAGTTATGGGATAGATTTATAGAGAAAGCAGAAAAATCACTGAATAGATAATTAAAAAAGAAAAAGGCGGGTAAAATTCAGTAATTCTGGTGTTTTTGGTGCAAGGCTTCCAGACTCTATTGCCCGGTACTATTTCTATGAAAAAATCATGGTTATTTGTTAATTAATCCTGTTAATGTTCTATTTATTAAGTTTAGTCTTTAAATTTGATCTGTTATATAGAGTATATAGTTATCAATATTCTACTTTTTTGACTGAGTTCAGCACTTGAAATACTATATTAAATGCTAAAAAGTAATTAACTCTATCTGATGGTATAAATAGCATCTGGAAATAGCTTTTTATTTTTCGAAAGAGAATCAGGAAGGGGAAGCAATGGGTAATATTAACTCTGATGCGGGAAGGGCTACGCTAATTTCACTTTTATCCGTCGCCAGGGAAAAATACAGGCGATTCATTTCTTCGCTGTTAATGACATCCAACCTGGTACTGTTTGTTTCTTCGGCGTATATCGCACAGACCCATGCCGCCCTTGCCACCGCCACTCCCCCCAGTGATAACGATTATCTTAAAGCGCAGTTAAACACCCTGACAGGTAGCAGTCTCGGCTTTCTGGCAGTAGGCCTGGTCCCGTTCTATAACATATCTCTTCCCGCGGAAATTGCGACATATGGACTGGATTTGGGGGGTCTGGCCACCACCAGAGCGGTTGGACCCGCTTCTTTGCCGACCTTGATCTGAGTGCTGTTTTTTCGAGGAAAGGGCTTGTATGGGGCGGCAGTTACTCCAGGCATCTATGCCTTTCGCCCTTCGGGTCGGCAGAGCCGCTCTAAATTGATCCAGTCATATAGTTTTGGTTACTTTTTCTTGCTGTTGATAAAATTCGCTGGAAAAATTTTGAACGCACATTGTGCGATCCGAAGGGTGGAAGGCAGGATGCCTGGAATGCAAAAAGTGACTCGCACACGTTATAGGAATCAGTTACGTAACAAGGAAAGCCCTGGTGTTTGAAAAATAACCCGGTAAGTAAACAAATGCCACCAAAGGTATATTTCAGTCATCAAGATTGATGCCGCTTTAATCCGTGTATGGATACCGGCCTGCGCCGGTATGACGGATTAAGCGGATGACCACAACGGGTTGTAAGCTGACAATTTAGTACTCTAAGAAAACTTTCAATGGGTGATTCTGTTCCCCAGATTATCTACGTATAAAAGTCTTTAGAAGTCAAATATACAGGTGGTTTCTTAATTCTGTATCATTCATGCTTTTGCTAGTCGCTAGTTATCAATTCCTTGAGGGAGGTAGTTTAATTCGCTTTCAGGGAAAAGATTGATCTTGTTTGTTCAATATGTGAAAACTTGTGAGAAAAGAAGGTAGTTCTTTCTTTCTGCAAAAAGCAGATGGGAGGTTTTACCCTGATTTTATCTGTAAGTTACCCGATGGCACTATTTTGTTCGTGGAATATTAAGGGGGGGGGATTAATGAGATGTACCGAAAGTAAAAGAAGATCGCAAAGTTGGGTCAACTTTGGGCCAGTTTAAGTAATAAAAAGTGTCAATTTATTATGCTGAAAGCTCGAGACTGGAGTTTGATTGATAGCTGCCGTTTTATAAAATAGCTTTTTGATTCAAAAATAGTTACAGGCAATTTGGTTATCAAATTTCTACATTATATGCCAGACAAAAAAAACCCGGCTAATGCCGGGTTTCTAGATAGGTCTTAGGGCTTAACGTCTTCCACCTGAGTTAATATTGATGCCCTTATCTTTTTTCTTGTTGCCAAATCCGATTGTCCCACGATCATCATTATAATTACCGTTGTCATTGCCACCGTAGGTAAAGCCATCACTAAAGTTTTGCATTTCACCTGGCATATCTATAGCGGCATCTCTGAGCTCAGTATTGACGTCGACCGGATTCGGTATTGAGATTGAAGGCGCTTTCCAGCCACCGGGCATGGTTCCCAGTCTGTTCGGTGTGATCATCATGTCTTCCCAGGCTTCGGCTATGCCTTCTTCAGGATCTGACGGATCAAACCATTTGCTCGGTCCTCCATTGCGTCCCCACAGGTTGTCGTAGTCACGATTCCATGGAGCACGACCCCAGCTGCGATTCCAGGGGCCGTTAGCAGGTAGAACTTCATCATAATAGCTGCCGCGTCCGGGCCAGAATCGTTCGCCAAAATTACTGTTTCCAGTAAAAGGCATACTGTTGTTGTTGCCAAAAGGGCCTTTGTTAAAGAAGTTATTATTGTTGTTGTTGCCGCCGCCGAATGGACCGTTGTTAAAGAAACCATTGTTATTTTGGCGAGGGTAATAACCATTATTGGCATAGTTGTTGTAGCCATTATAGTTTTGATATTGGTTGGCGTATGGTGCCTGATATTGCCCATAGTTATTAGGATAGCCCTGTGCCTGTACTGACTGGCTCGATACAACGAGAGCGGCCAGGCTGGCTAAAAGTAGTGGTTTAATGTTCATAATTATCTCGTTAACTCCAGTAGTGGGTCCAGTCTCTACAGAACTGGTCATTGTTTCATTGAGCTGGGAGTTTAACGGAAATGGCATGTTAAAGCAATATAAGAAATTGCTAATATACTAAATAATGCTTTTCAGCAGCAGTAACTGTCTGGGATATCAGGGTAGCGATGGTCATAGGTCCTACGCCTCCGGGAACAGGTGTATAGGCATAACAGCGGTCTTTTATGGCGCTTAGTTCAATATCACCGATCCCACCAGGGTGGTAGCCGGCATCTATAACAACGGCGCCATCCTTAATCCAGTCACCCCTGATAAGCTCAGGACGACCGACAGCACCTACCACTATATCCGCCTGCTTAACGAATTCGGATAAATTTTCTGTTCTGGAGTGACAGATAGTGACGGTCGCATTTTCATTCAGCAACATCATCGCCATGGGTTTTCCAAGGATAGCACTGCGCCCAACAACGACGGCATGTTTACCGGCGATATCAATATTGTACTCTTTGAGGATAGTCATAATACCTGCTGGTGTTGCGGAACCAAAAGCAAACTCCTGCATAACCATTTTGCCAAAACCCAGTGATGTAACGCCGTCTACATCTTTATTTAGCGCTATGCTATCAAAGCACAGGCGTTCATCAATTTGTTCGGGAACCGGATGCTGCAATAAAATGCCATGAACGTCTGGATTATCATTGAGTTTGCTGATTTCCTGCATAAGTTGTTGAGTGGTGATGTCTTTATCGAGCACCAGGCGAATTGATTCCATGCCAACCCGCTTGCAGGCATTACCCTTCATTTTGACGTAAGTAGCAGAAGCAGGGTCATCACCGACCAGAATTGTCGCAAGTATAGGAGTCGTGCCATTGCTATGTTGTTTAATGGCTTCAACACGCCTGGCCAGTTGCTGCTCAACTTTTGTCGCGAGGGCTTTACCATCCAGAATAATTGCTGACATAAGTGCACCTAGGGTAGAGAGTTAAAATTGAATTGCATTATATAGTGATGAGCGTGCTTGCACATCGTAAAAAAAATTATATAGGAATAATGTAATTTAACTCACCCTGCTGCTTTACCGCTGTTGTTTTAAGGTGGCAGCTATTAAACGGAAAGTGTAGTTGAAGTCCTTTTTAATCGAGTGAACAGATGGTTCAGGGGAGGGATAAATAAAATAATCATTCAATTTATGTATTTTCATGAGTTTCTGTCAAATAATTAAATTTTTGCACTATAGTCATAACAATCTTCTAATCATTAAGGGCTAAAAAATGATAAAAAAAAATCAATTCTCAGTGGCTATGGGTTCAGTCGCTTTACTGATGACAACAGCTACCCTGGCGGTACCTTTTAATTCTTTTGATCCAAAATCGATGGCAATGGGTGGAGCAGGTGTAGCTGTTGCGAATCCATCTACGGCTTCCTTTTTTAATCCAGCTTTACTTTCCATAGCCGAAACAAAAGATGATTTTGCCATTGAGTTTCCTGTATTTGGCGTACGTGTTTATGATCCCGATGATTTTGCGGATGCGGTTGATGATTTTAATGATACTGCTTTTGATGATCTGGATGCCGCTATAAATGGGGGATCTATCGATGGTGTTCCCGTAACTGGTTTTAATAATGATTCACTCAATCCCGCAAGTGTTACCCCTGTTACGACCTCAATAAATAGTCTGAATACTGAAATTGAAAAAATAAGTGATAAACCGCTGGAGTTAGAAGGGGGGATAGGGTTAGTAGTTGGTATACCCGGTGAGAAATTTGGTATGGCTCTTTCTGCTTCAGCCAGTTTTAATTTTTCGGGTATTTTTGAATATAGAGATAAATCAACAGTTGACAGTTTAACTAGTGATATGGACCTTTTAGCCAGTTGCTTGGGAGACCCGGTGCTTGCTGTTTCAGCGGCTTGTGCAGCAGATAAGTTTACATTTGTTACTATTACTGGTGATGTTGGAAGTACAGCAGACCCTGATATTAATTTTACTACGGAGGATGATATTGAATCACAGGTACAGATAATAGGCGTTGCTATGGAGGAAGTAGGGTTATCTTTCTCAAGAGAAATGGCCATGTTTGGTACGGAAGTTGCTGTCGGTGTAACCCCCAAGATGGTTTCTGTCACAATATTTGACTATAAAGCCGATGCTGATTCGGCGGACACAGACAATATTGATGGTGATGACTATTCAGCCGATTACAGTGATTTCAACCTGGATATCGGCATTGCGATGGATCACAAGAATGGCTGGCGCAGTGGGCTGGTCATTAAAAATATCATCAGTCAGGATTATGATGCAATGAATATCAATGATCAGGGAGATGAGGTACCTACAGGAACGGTTGTGTCTCTTAAGCCTCAGGCTCGCGCGGGTGTTTCTCATACCAATGGCTGGAGTACAGTTGCACTGGATGTTGATTTGACCGAAAACGAAGCTCTAGGAGAGATTGGTAATAATAGTCGCTATATAGCACTTGGTGTGGAGCTAAATGCTTTAGATTGGGCGCAGTTACGTTTTGGTTATCGTGCAGATACAGTGAACAGTGAGCGAAATGTTATGTCTGCCGGTTTCGGTGTTTCGCCATTTGGTATTCATATCGATCTGGGTGTTGCCGGAAATCAGAATGAAGTGGGTGCCTCTTTCCAGCTGGGTTTTCGATTCTAATCGAGCGTTTATATCAGCTGTATACAACGCTGCCCGGTTGCCCGGTCTGAAAGTTAAGGTTTATGTGATGGATGTATATTCCAGTGAGTGAGTTGAGGATATTATTCTGTCGTGGAGCTGATATAATCTGCCCGCATGAGTCAAGATGATATAGAAAATTCGCAACTATTAGAAAAATGTCCAGTCAATGAGCAGGAGTGCCAGTGGTTGCATGAGCTGGCCAGTCTACGAAGCGAAAATGCCGAATTAAAGTTACTGGTTACCACCGATACCTTAACGGGTTTATATAATTTTCGTTATTTTCAGGAAAATATGGGCAGGGAAATGGAACGCACTGGACGTGCAGGTCGACCTACCAGCATTATCATGATAGACATTGATTTTTTTAAAGCTATAAATGATGAGTGGGGGCATGAAGCCGGAAATCAGGCCTTGAAAATGGCTGCCAGTGCCTTTAAGCAGGCGGTAAGATCTTCCGATGTGGTTTGTCGATATGGTGGTGAAGAGTTTGTCATTATTTTACCGCAAACAACTTTACCAACGGCTGTTGGTGTGGCCGAAAGGGTCAGGCTATGGCTGGAGCAGACCAGGCTGGACTTTGAAGGTGATACGATTTATTTAACTGCGAGTTTCGGCGTTGGTGTTTATACCAAAGAAAAAGAAATGAGCCTGGAAACATTCGTCGACTCGGTTGATCAGTATTTGTATCAGGCTAAACAGCAGGGTCGAAATCAGGTTTGTCATGCTGATTATTCCGAGGTTAAGAGTGAAACATCTGTTAGCGCAGAAGAAAAAACGGCCTTATTCGAAGTCCAAAAAAAGCCTGAATAAATTCAGGCTTTTTATTATGTGATGAAATATATCCCTTAAAAATTGGGTTTTTCTTTAGCGTTATTAAAACGTTCGACACTTTCCATAATTTCTTTTTTAGCATCTTCTACATCTAACCAGTCGTCTACCCGGGCCCATTTCCCTTCCTCAAGGTCCTTGTAATGCTCGAAGAAGTGCGAAATTGAATCAAGTAGACTCCTGGGCATTTGACGAATATTGGAAATTTCCCTGTATTCGCGTGACAGTTTATCAACAGGTAAGGCCAGAATTTTAGCGTCATCGCCAGACTCATCGGTCATTTTCAACATGCCAATCGGACGTACACGAATGACTGATCCACTAATGAGTGGTATAGGGGTGACTACGAGTACATCCGCAGGATCACCGTCGTCTGATAATGTGTGCGGGATATAGCCATAGTTACAGGGGTAGTACATAGCGGTGCTCATGAAACGATCGACGAACATAGCGCCTGTTTCTTTATCGACCTCATATTTCACAGGGTCACTGTGAGAAGGGATCTCTATAATGACGTTAATATCATTAGGCAGGTTTAAACCTGAGGTTACGCGGTCAAGATTCATGTTTTATGGGTCCAGTGGTTAATAGTTTCTCTTTAATTATACTACTCGTTGAATAGTTACAAGTTTTGATGCTTTTATTATAGTCTACAGGGCTTTGAATACCTGGCCTGTGGTAAAACCAAAGATTTCAGTCATATTAAGATCTGTTATCAGTTGATCGATAGCAGCCTGTCCGAGATCCCGTTGAACTTCTGCAAGAATCAAACGAGCTGCATTGCGATTATAGCCCTGGCCGATATAGGCCTGCACTTCGAGTAATTCATATGCTTTTTCTAGAGTCATATTTTGATATATCAAGATTAATCAAAAAATATATTCACCACGAAGTCACCAGGAACACGAAGAAAAATTATTCAGGCTGAGTATTTCTCTGCCTGATTGAAATGGTATTAGCTAAGTCAAAACTGGGTAAATGTTAATTCAGGTTATTTGTTTCTTGTGTTCTATATAACCCCTGAATGTAAGATGTCCTGATCGCCTTAATACTTCTTCGTGCTCTTGGTGTCCTCTGTGGCGAAAAATATTTATGTAGAATAACAAAAAAAGGGCTGCAGAAGCAGCCCTTTTTAAAAACTAGAGGATTCTGAATTAAATTTCAAACTCTTCCAGTTTCTTTTCTATCAATATGCCTTTCATAGTGACGTACTTCGGCATGCCATTGTCATCATAATCAGGGTAAGACTCACCTTTTATTAGCGGGTAAAGGTACTCTTTACATTTAGCTGTAATACCAAAACCATCTTCAGAGATGAAATCCATAGGCATCATCTTTTCAACATTGGCTACTTCACTTAAAGGTGCTTCGCCGATGCTCCACTTATATGGATATGATGATTCACGAACGATTGTAGGCATGATTGAGTTTTTGCCTTCAAGTGCTTTTTCAACTGCAGCCTTGCCTAATGCATAAGCCTGTTCAACATCTGATTCGGGTGACAGGTGGCGAGCAGCGCGTTGCAGGTAATCGGCAACCGCCCAGTGAAATTTATGGCCATGTGCGTCTTTGATCATATTTGCCACAACCGGAGCAGCTCCGCCCAGTTGCGCGTGTCCAAATGAGTCACGTGTGCCCTGTTCGGCCAGGAAAGTTCCGTCAGGGTAATGAGCGCCTTCCGACACTACAATAGTGCAGTAGCCAAATTCCTGAACTTTAGCATCAACCGCGTCAGTAAATTTTTTCTGATCGAATTCAATTTCAGGAAACAGGGTGATGACCGGTATACCATAATCTTCTACCAGTGCGCCAGCTGCAGCAATCCAGCCTGCGTGACGTCCCATGACTTCGATAACGAAAATTTTAGTTGATGTGGCAGCCATTGAGCGAACATCGTAAGAAGCTTCCAGCGTAGAAACAGCGATATATTTGGCGACAGAGCCAAACCCCGGGCAGTTATCGGTAATCGGTAAATCGTTATCAACTGTTTTAGGTACGTGGATAGCCTGTACAGGGAAGCCCATTTTTTCAGATAGCTGGGATACCTTGTAACAGGTATCTGCAGAGTCTCCGCCGCCATTGTAAAAGAAATAGCCGATGTTGTGAGCCTTGAATATTTCGATCAGACGCTCATATTCACGTTTATTTTCTTCCAGGCTTTTCAGCTTGAATCGACAGGAGCCGAAACCACCGGAAGGTGTTTTCTTAAGTGCCGCGATGTCTTCATCCGACTCTTTTGATGTATCAATCAGCTGTTCCGTTAAAGCGCCTATAATGCCGTTTTTACCAGCATATACATTACCAATCTTGTCGCTGTGTTTACGACAGGTTTCGATGACGCCACAGGCTGAGCTATTAATTACAGCGGTTACACCACCAGATTGTGCATAAAATGCATTCTTCTTTGTCATATCAGATTATCTCCACAATGATATGGCCATTACTGGCCAAAAGTATTAAAAATTTAGTTTACTAATGCTTGAAAAGAAAGATGCACCACGAAATTTACGAAGCCCACGAAGAAAAATGATTATCTTATTTCCTTTATGTGCTTCATGTGCCTCGTGGTGAGTAATGTTTTTTAAGGCAGGCATATTTTTATGAATCCTGTTGTTCTGAGCGGGAAAGTTCATGGTCTGCCTGTAACCGGAGTAGCGACAGTACACAGTCTCCCAGATTGTCATATTCAGGTATGCTGGTGCCAAATTGTTCCCGGTTACCATAATAGAATTGAGTTCGATACTGGTTTTCATCCGTTTTAATAATAACAAAGTGACACTCTCCCTGTTCCCAGTAGAGTGCGGGGCATTCGGTCAATTCGCGGTCAGCTTTGCTGAGTCGGGCTTCAACATCCACTATATGAAGTTCAACCTTATTTTTTCCCCAGCGCTCATCCAGGGTACTTTGAACTATGCTTTTTTCAGTCTCGCTTATATCGGAAATGGAACTCATCTTTATTCGGGGTATTGGTTATCAGGGCGGGGAATATACAATAAATAAGGCAGATTTGCATGTTTTGGATCAATCTCTGCTTCGGTATTTTAGCTAAAGATCAGGAAAAGCTGGAAAAATTAACATGGGTTTGGTTATAAGCTAATTCAATTGGAATATATAAAATGCCTGCTAGCAGTGGATATATTGCTGTGGCAGAATCCGTTTCCAGTTAAGTGATAATGTTTAATAAGGATCTTGATGATACAAATCAAGGCATAAACGATTACTAATCGATACCCTATTACAAAATTTTGAGAGGTGAACATGAAAATAATTCTACTGGGTGGTCCTGGTGCCGGGAAAGGCACACAAGCGAACTACATGAAGGAGAAGTATAATATTCCCCAGATTTCTACCGGAGATATGTTACGTGCTGCAGTTAAAGCAGGTTCCCCGATGGGTGTTGCGGCTAAAAAAGTGATGGATGCCGGCGGGCTTGTGTCGGATGAAATTATTCTCGGCCTGATTGACGAACGTATTCAACAGGATGATTGCAAGAATGGCTTCCTGTTTGACGGCTTTCCTCGTACATTGGAGCAGGCTGCTGCTTTAAAACAGAAAGTAGCCGTTGACGCGGTCGTTGAAATTGCCGTTGATGATGCAGAAATTATCAAACGTATGAGCGGAAGGCGTGTCCATCTGGCCTCCGGTCGTACCTATCATGTGGTTTTTAATCCACCGAAAGTAAAAGGTAAGGATGATGAAACCGGCGAAGATTTGATTCAACGTGATGATGACCAGGAAGATACTGTTAAAAAACGTCTGGATGTTTATCATGATCAAACAGAACCGCTAATCGGTTACTATACAGATTGGGCGAATTCTGATGAAGATGGCGCTCCTAAATATATAAAAATAAATGGAATAGGAAAGGTCGGAGAGATCAGAGACCAAATTTTCCAGCAACTTGGATAACTCGATCAAAGCCGTGACTGGTATCAGTTCGCGGCTTTTTTTATTAATTTTTCAATAAATAAAGCAGGGCTAAATATGACATCAGGTTTAATAATGGCACTAATTTGTGCTTTTGTAGGCATCGCCTACGGGGTTGTCTCAATTTACAGTATTCTGGCTAAATCCCAGGGTAATGATGAGATGAAACGAATTGCTGGAGCGGTTCAGGAAGGAGCGATTGCCTACCTGAAAAGACAGTACACCGCTATTAGCGTCGTTGGCGTCATTCTTTTTGTTGTCATCGGGGTGTTTCTTGACTGGTATACGGCGGTTGGTTTTGCTATTGGTGCATTGTTATCCGGAGCAGCAGGTTATATTGGTATGCATGTTTCAGTGCGCTCCAATTCACGTACTGCTGAAGCGGCTAAAGACGGTATTAACCCTGCGTTAGCGGTTGCCTTCAAAGGTGGTGCCATTACCGGTATGCTGGTTGTGGGCCTGGGACTTTTAGGTGTTGCTGGATATTACAGCATTTTACTGGTTATGGGCGCTCCCGAGCCTCTGCACTCAATGATTGGCCTGGCTTTTGGTGGCTCATTGATTTCAATCTTTGCCCGTCTGGGTGGCGGTATCTTTACCAAGGGTGCTGACGTAGGCGCAGACATCGTGGGTAAGGTAGAAGCCGGAATTCCGGAAGATGATATCAGGAATCCAGCGGTTATAGCCGATAACGTGGGTGATAATGTAGGCGACTGTGCCGGTATGGCAGCGGATTTGTTTGAAACTTATGCGGTTACTATTATCGCTACGATGATTCTGGGTGGTCTGGTGTTTGTTAATGCCGGCGCCGAAGCTCTTAAGCTGGCAGTGACTTATCCCCTGGTTCTGGGTGGTATTTCAATTATTGCTTCTGTTATAGGCACCTTTTTTGTTAAATATCAGGAAGGCGGCAAGATCATGACCGCACTTTACAAGGCAACTGGTATTGCTGCTGTTTTGTCTGCAGTTGGCTTTTATTTCATCACCAATTCGATGATGGGTGATAATGGTTTATACAGCACTAATGCTCTTTTTGGCTCGGCTTTGATCGGCCTCGTATTAACGATAGCGATGATTGTTATTACTGAGTATTACACGGCAACTGAATATGGCCCTGTGCGTCATATAGCTGAAGCATCGACTACTGGTGACGGTACCAATGTTATTGCAGGTCTGGGTGTTTCCATGCGTTCGACTGCGATGCCTGTACTGGCAGTTTGTCTGGCTATCTGGGGTGCTCATAATCTGGCCGGTCTGTATGGTATCGCGATTGCGGCAACCGGCATGTTATCTATGACAGGTATAATTGTTGCTCTGGACGCTTATGGTCCTATAACGGATAACGCCGGTGGTATCGCTGAAATGGCAAATCTACCTGAAGATGTTCGTAATACTACCGATGCACTGGATGCAGTGGGTAACACGACTAAAGCAGTCACCAAAGGTTATGCAATTGGTTCTGCCGGTCTGGCCACATTGGTACTGTTTGCTGATTTCACCAGTTCCCTTGACGCGGCTGGTAAGGCGACTGAATTTATGTTATCTAATCACATGGTTATCATCGGCCTGTTTATCGGCGGTATGATTCCTTACCTGTTCGGTGCAATGGCGATGGAAGCAGTAGGTCGTGCAGCCGGTGGTATCGTTAATGAAGTGCGTCGTCAATTCCGTGAAATGCCTGGCATTATGGATTATACGCAGAAGCCTGACTATTCGAAGGCTGTTGATATGTTAACTCGTGCTGCAATCAAGGAAATGATTATTCCTTCTTTATTACCTGTTGCCGCTCCTATTATTGTTGGATTGACACTGGGAGCTGAGGCTTTGGGCGGCATGCTGATAGGGAGTATTGTTACAGGTTTATTTGTGGCTATTTCTATGACTACCGGTGGTGGTGCATGGGATAACGCGAAGAAATACATCGAAGATGGAAATCACGGTGGTAAAGGTTCTGATGCACATAAAGCAGCGGTAACCGGTGATACAGTGGGTGACCCATATAAAGATACAGCGGGTCCTGCGATCAATCCTTTGATCAAAATCATCAACATCGTTGCGTTGATGATGGTGCCTCTACTGTAGAGCTAAGTTTTAAGTAGCAATCTAAAAGCCTGCCTTGTGCAGGCTTTTTTGCACATGGATGTGCTTATGCTGGGAGACCATGGGCAGATATATTGCTCCATGCAATATCTGCATATACCACTTCCGTGTGGAAAATGGTAACGAGCAGTATTCGTACAGATATCTAACTATAAAAGGACGTTGTACCACGAAGCTCACGAAGTTATAAACGTATTAATAGAAATAATTATAAAACTGCTAATCCCTTCGTGATCGCCGAGTGCTTTGTGGTAAATATAAAAAATTTTTAATGATCAGAAAATGTATTTTTGATTTGAAAATCTACAGATCAATGGTTTAATAGAGATCGCAATAAACTTAACAATACCCCCTGTATATGACAATCCTGCCGGGCATCAATAACTGATGGCCTATCGCGAACAATTAAAAGATAACTATTCTGAGACCCGGCTGATACAGCGTCGGTTAATTCTCTCTGCGGTTATCGTACTGGTATTAATGTCAATTGTACTGGGGCGTCTGTATGTTCTACAGGTTGTTGAACATGATTATTTTTCCACACTCTCTAACTCCAATCGGGTTCGTCTGAAAGCACTACCGCCTACCCGTGGATTAATTTATGACCGTAACGGGGTTGTGCTGGCGGATAATTTACCTGCCTATCGTCTGGAAATAATTCGAGAACAGGTTGATGACCTGGATGATACTCTGCAGCACCTGTCAGAGTATGTTGATATTTCAAAGCAGGAGATAAAAAAGTTTCGACAGGCATCCCATCGTCGTAGACCTTTTGAGTCAGTTCCTCTTCTATTTAATTTATCGGATGAAGAATTAGCGCATCTTGCTGTTAATCTCCATAAATTTCAGGGTGTTGAAATTAATGCACGGTTAACGCGAAACTATCCTTTAGGTAAACATGCCGTACATGCTCTGGGTTATGTTGGCAGAATCGATGTGAAGGACTTGAATCAGCTGGACGAGGCTAATTATGCAGGAACCAGTTATATCGGAAAGTTGGGGCTGGAAAAATTTTATGAAAATGACCTGCATGGGACTGTGGGGTTCCAGAGGGTTGAAGTAAATGCTTCGGGAAGGACTTTGCGGGTACTTGATGAAAACCCGCCGATATCGGGTCATAACTTACATTTGACGATTGATTCGAATTTACAAAGGCTGGCAGAGGATATGTTCAAGAATGAGAGTGGCTCTGTTGTCGCTCTGGATCCCAATAATGGTGAGGTGCTGGCATTAGTCAGTATGCCCAGTTTCGATCCGAATCTGTTTGTTAATGGTATCAGTACAAAGGATTATAAGACTTTACGGGATCCTAAACGCAGGCCGTTATTTAATCGTGCGCTAACCGGTCAGTATCCACCCGGCTCAACAACTAAACCTTTTTTTGGATTGGCTGGTCTTGAATACAGTGTTATCGGCAATAAACAAACCACTTTCTGTGGAGGCTATTATTTACTGCCGAATGAAGAGAGAAGATATCGGGACTGGAAAAAAACAGGGCATGGTAAAACTGATCTGGACAAGGCCATTACACAGTCCTGTGATGTCTATTTTTATAGCCTGGCGTATAGTCTGGGTATAGATCGTATGTCTGAATTTATGAAGCAATTTGGTTTTGGTCGTCGGACAGGTATTGATAGCACTAGCGAGCGACCGGGATTAATGCCTTCTAGAGAGTGGAAGAGGCGCGCCCGTGGAATGCCCTGGTTTCCCGGGGAAACTCTGATAACTGGAATTGGCCAGGGTGCATTTCTGGTGACGCCTTTACAATTAGCCAGTGCCACCGGAGCATTGTCGCTGAAGGGGAAACGCTATAAACCACACCTGGTTAAAAGCATTGAATATCCGGTGGAGAGCATTGATCTGAAAGTTATACCCGTTATCTCCGGAACTTATCCATTAAAAAAAGAACTTAACTGGCAGCATATAGTTAATGGTATGCAAAATGTGGTGCATGGAATTCGTGGAACAGCTCATCGAATTGCAGAAGGTTTAAGTTACAAGATCGCCGGTAAAACAGGAACGGCCCAGGTATTTGGAATAGCTCAGGATGCAGAGTATGAAGAAGAAGAGGTTATCAAAAAATTACGGGATCATGCTCTGTTCATTGCATTTGCACCGGTTGAAAACCCTAAAATAGCGGTGGCGGTTATCGTAGAAAATGGTGGGCATGGCAGTTCGGTGGCGGCACCCATCGCACGGAAAATGCTGGATGCCTATCTGTTGCCGGATCAAAATAATGGCGATACCAGTAAACAGGAGACCGATTTGTGAACAGGGCAATGGACGGTGACCAGGTATCTATCTCGCGCAGAGTGCTGGATGCATTTCGTCTGGATCCTACGTTGATGATGCTTTTGTTTATATTGTCCGCTTTCGGTTTATTGATTTTGTTCAGTGCCAGCGGAAGCAATATGGACTTGCTGTTTCGACAGTTAACCAGGTTAGGAATAGCTAGTGTTTTAATGATCATTGTGGCCAATGTCTCCCTCAGGTTATTAAAAAAATTATCGCTGGGGTTTTATCTCGCAGGAGTGCTAATGTTAATCGCTGTCATCGCTTTTGGGGAAGTAGGTAAAGGTGCCCAGCGCTGGCTTGATCTTGGATTTTTGCGCTTTCAACCTTCCGAGTTTATGAAGCTGGCAATGCCCATGATGGTGGCTTCCTACCTGTCAAGCAAGGTACTGCCGGTAGGTTGGAAAGATTTACTGGTATCGGCTGGACTGGTTCTGGTACCCGTGTTATTAATCGCCAAACAACCCGATTTAGGCACGTCGATACTGGTTGCGAGTGCCGGTTTTTTTGTACTTTTTCTGGCTGGCGTGCGCTGGAAAATTTTTATGATTCTGGGCATACTGGTTTCGCTGATGGCTCCCCTGCTATGGAAGTTTGCCCTGCATGATTATCAGCGAGGCCGAATTCTGACCATGCTAAACCCGGAAAATGATCCGTTAGGCTCGGGGTACCATATTATTCAATCGAAAATAGCGATAGGTTCAGGAGGAGTGTATGGTAAGGGCTGGCTCAACGGGACGCAGTCTCAGCTGGACTTTTTACCGGAGCGCTCGACCGATTTTATCTTTTCGGTATTTGGCGAAGAATTTGGTCTTTTCGGTGCGATATTACTGGTATTTTTATACCTGTTGATTATATATCGTGGACTGTATATAGCGGCAGTTTCTGAAGATACTTACGGACGTTTGTTAGCGGGAGCTCTGAGTCTGACTTTTTTCGTCTATTTATTCGTGAACACAGGTATGGTGACCGGTTTGCTGCCAGTGGTTGGTGTGCCGTTACCACTAGTGAGTTATGGTGGAACTTCGATGGTTACTTTAATGGTCGGGTTTGGCATGATAATGGCTATCGGGTCGGCAAAAAGATTTTTAAGATAAGGTAAAAATATGATTAAAAAAACATTTCAACTTTCATTAGCGCTACTGGGTCTATGCTCATTTTCAGTGCAGGCAGTGAAATTGAATGAGGGGGATTATCGTTATCGTGAAGATGTGGAATCCTTCATTGAAAAAATAGCAGCAAAAACTGATTATAGCGAGCAACAGCTAGTCGACCTTTTTGCTAAGGCAAAACAGCAAACACATTTGTTTGAAAGAATGAATAAACCTGCTGAAAAAAAGCTGGAATGGCATCAATACCGGAAGATCTTTTTAACTGAGCAAAGAATTACCAAGGGTATACAGTTCT
>CALCSG010000246.1 GCA_937894085.1 uncultured Gammaproteobacteria bacterium
AATCTGACACAACGGGTACACAGAATGCAACGGGTCAAATCAGTCGCAATCAGCGAACCGATATTTTTATCACAAACCACACGCTTCTGTTCAGTGTACTGTGAAACATCACCACCGAAACCCATCGCCACGTCCTGTAATTCACACTCACCACCCTGATCACAGATTGGACAATCCAGTGGATGATTGATCAACAGGAATTCCATGGTGGATTTCTGCGCAGCGATTGCCTTCGCTGATTTTGTTTTGACAACCATGCCAGCATTGACCGGAGTTGCACAGGCAGGCATTGGCTTTGGAGCCTTTTCTACTTCAACCAGGCACATGCGACAGTTTGCGGCTACCGACAATTTTTTGTGATAACAGAAACGAGGGATGCTGATATTATTTTCATCCGCCACATCAATCAACATTTGACCCGGACTCGCCTGGATCTCCTGACCATTGATAGTGATTGTGATGGTTTCGCTCATAGCTACCTTTTACCTTCTAAGACTAATGACAACATGCCAATCATCAGGCGTCTAACATCGAACGTTTATGTTCGACATAATATTCAAATTCGTGACGAAAATGCTTGATAAAACTCCAGACCGGCATGGCCGCAGCGTCACCCAGGGCACAGATTGTGCGACCTTCAATTTTATGCGACACATCTTCCAGCATCGTAATATCTTCCGGACGACCTTTACCTTCCACTATTCGTGTCAATACACGATACAACCAGCCTGTGCCTTCACGACACGGAGTACATTGACCACAGGACTCTGAAAAGTAAAAGCGGGAAATTCGACGTAAAGCGGTCACCATATCGGTGGTTTCATCCATCACGATGACGGCTCCGGAACCCAGCATGGAACCCGCTTTGGCAAGTGAGTCATAATCCATTGTACAGTCCATCATCACATCACCGGGTAACACGGGAACCGATGATCCACCGGGTATAACCGCCTTCAACTTGCGCCCGTCTTTTACCCCACCAGCCAGTGCCAGTAAATCTTTGAATGGTGTACCCATGTTTATTTCAAAATTACCCGGCTCATTTAAATGTCCGGACATGGAAAACAACTTAACACCGCCATTATTAGGAATACCAAAATCAGCAAACCATTTTCCGCCATTACGAATGATGGCAGGTACTGACGATAGAGATTCAGTATTATTGATCGTAGTCGGTTTACCATACAAACCAAAGTTTGCAGGAAAAGGAGGTTTAAATCGTGGCTGGCCTTTTTTACCTTCCAGAGATTCTAGTAATGCGGTTTCTTCTCCGCAGATATAGGCCCCGGCGCCGAGTGTCGGGTAAAGATCAAAATCGACTCCGCTACCCAGAATATTTTTTCCCAGAAAACCTTCCAGGTAAGCTTCTTTTACGGCCTGATCAAAACGCTGGTAAGGCTCATCCATAAATTCGCCGCGCATGTAGTTATAACCTACTGTGGCTCCAATACAGTAACCCGCGATAAGCATACCCTCAACCAGAGCATGGGGGTTAAAGCGTAGTATATCCCGGTCCTTACAGGTGCCCGGCTCGGACTCATCCGAATTACATACTATGTATTTTTGACCGGGTGCTGTGCGTGGCATAAAGCTCCACTTCAGTCCGGTAGGAAAACCAGCACCACCACGACCACGTAAACCGGAAGCTTTAACTTCTTCTATTACGGCTTCAGGTGTAAGCTTTTCATCGATAATTTTTTTGATCGCCTGGTAACCACCAGACTTCAGATAGCTGTCTAATGACCAGGGTTGATCATATTGCAGGGTTGCAAAACAAACTTCATTTGCCATGATTACAAAATCTCCCTACTCATTCCAGACCATCCAGAATTTCATCAATTTTTTCCGGTGTCAGTTTTTCATGATAAACATGATCCACCTGCATCATCGGACCGGCAGCACAGGCAGCCAGGCATTCTTCTTCAGGCTTTAAAAATATACGACCGTCAGCTGTACTTTCACCAACCTTGCAACCCAGCTTATTTTCTATATAACTGACTACTGAATCAGAGCCCATTAACATGCAGGAAATATTGGTGCAGATGGCAACATTGTGTCGACCAACCGGTTTGGTTTCGTACATGGAGTAAAAACTGGCTACTTCATAAACCTGTATTTTAGGCAGACTCAGATAGTCGGCCACTGCGTCCATTAATTCTGTGGTCAGGAAACCCTGATTCTGATGCTGAGCTGCAGTCAGCGCTGCGATAACCGCAGAACGTTTTTTATCCGCAGGGAATTTCTTTAACCAGCTATCAATCTCTTCACGAGTATGATCATTGAGTAATTCTGTTGATGTCGTTGCGTCTGTCATTATCGGTCAATCTCACCAAATACAATATCCTGGGTTCCAATAATGGCGACCACGTCTGCCAGCATATGCCCTTTGGCCATTTCGTTCATGCTGGAAAGATGTGCAAATCCCGGAGCGCGAATTTTTAAACGATAAGGTTTATTGGCTCCATCAGAAATCAGGTAACAGCCAAACTCACCTTTTGGATGTTCAATAGCGGTATACACTTCACCTTCCGGTAGCGTATAGCCTTCGGTAAACAATTTAAAATGATGGATCAAACCTTCCATATCCGCTTTCATTTCTTCGCGCCTGGGAGGAGTCACCTTATGGTTTTCACTAAGCACCAGACCGGGATTCTTTTTCAGCCATTCGACACACTGTTTAATTATTCGATTGGACTGACGCATTTCTTCGATACGCACCAGGTAGCGGTCATAACTGTCGCCATTTGTACCAACCGGAATATCAAAATCCATCTCTGCATACACTTCATAAGGCTGTTTCTTACGTAAATCCCATTCCACACCGGAACCTCTTAACATAGGTCCCGTAAAGCCCAGTTGAAAAGCACGTTCAGCTGAAACCACACCAATGCCCACAGTACGCTGTTTCCAGATACGGTTATCGGTTAACAGGGTTTCGTATTCATCCACGTATTTGGGAAATCGCTGGCAAAAATCATCGATAAAATCGAGTAAACTGGATTGGCGATTATCATTTAAACGATCCGCATCTTTCTTGCTGCGCCACTTATTAGACTCATACTGCGGCATACTGTCAGGTAAATCACGTGATACACCACCGGGACGGTAATAACCGGCATGCATACGGGCACCGGAAACGGCCTCGTACATATCCATTAAATCTTCACGCTCACGGAAGGCATACAGGAACATAGTCATAGCGCCAACGTCCAGCGCATGTGTTCCTATCCACATCAGGTGATTCAGAATACGCGTAATTTCATCAAACATGACACGTATATACTGCCCGCGAATCGGCACTTCCAGCTGCAACAGCTTTTCGATCGCTAACACGTACCCATGTTCATTACACATCATGGAAACATAATCCAGCCTGTCCATGTAACCGATAGACTGGTTATAAGGCTTAGATTCGGCCAGTTTTTCTGTGGCACGATGTAATAACCCGATGTGCGGATCAGCACGTTCGATCACTTCACCATCCATTTCCAGAACCAGGCGTAAAACACCGTGTGCTGCAGGATGCTGCGGACCAAAATTTAACGTGTAATTCTTAATTTCAGGCATTATTCAACCGCCTCCTGTTGATCATCCTGCCCGTTTTCAGGCATGTAACGATGGTCTTCACGTTTAACACGCGGCACCAGTACACGAGGATCGATAGAAACCGGTTCGTAAATAACTCGTTTCTGCTCAGGGTCATAACGCATTTCAACATGCCCGATCAATGGAAAATCTTTGCGGAATGGATGACCGACAAAGCCATAATCAGTCAAAATACGGCGCAAATCAGGATGATCGCTATACATGATTCCAAACAGGTCGAATGATTCACGCTCATACCAGTCGGCAGATGACCAGATATCGGTAACACTGGGTACCACAGGAAAGTCATTATTTTCAGCAAATACCCGTATTCTCAGGCGTCGATTATTAGCATAGGAAATCAAATGCATGACAGACGCGAAACGTAATTTATCAGGATCCTGGGGCTCCAGCTCATCGCCAAAAGTCAGATAGCCCATCGATGTAGCTTCAACGCCACGACTAAAACCGGTCGAACTGGATTTATCTGTTTCCCACTCAGTCTGCCCAAGCTGGGAGTAATCAACGCCACATAGATCGATCAACTGCTCATAAGCAAATTCTTTTTCATCGCGCAGGGCGGTTGACACCTCAATCAAAACAGCAGGCGTTATATCGATAGTAATCTCATCATAGGCATGAATAAGATTCTGAATCTTGTCACCGAAGTGTTTTTGCAGTGCTTCTGCATGTTGCGTTAATGAATCAGACATAATTAGCGAGCTATGGTATTCGTGCGTTTAATTTTTGCCTGCAACTGCAAAATGCCATATAACAGAGCTTCCGCTGTAGGCGGACAACCCGGCACATAAACATCGACCGGTACTACTCGATCACAGCCACGTACGACTGCATAGGAGTAATGATAATAACCACCACCATTGGCGCAGGAACCCATCGAGATGACCCAGCGCGGCTCAGCCATCTGGTCATACACCTTGCGTAAGGCAGGAGCCATTTTATTAACCAGTGTGCCAGCAACAATCATTACGTCAGATTGACGGGGACTGGGACGAAACAATATACCGAAACGGTCAAGATCATAACGTGAAGCACCAGCCTGCATCATTTCTACCGCGCAACAGGCCAGACCAAAAGTCATCGGCCACATCGAACCGGTTCTTGCCCAGTTGATCAGCTTGTCTGCACTGGTGGTAACAAAACCTTCTTCAAGAATACCTTCTATTCCCATTCCAGTGCTCCTTTCTTCCACTCATAGATGAAACCGATAACCAGTACACCCAGGAAAATACCCATAGCAATCAACCCGAAAGTACCAATCTGGTCAAGCACAATGGCCCATGGAAACAGAAATGCAATTTCAAGATCGAAAATAATAAACAGGATTGCAACAAGATAATAGCGTACATCGAACTTCATACGACTGTCTTCGAAAGCTTCAAAGCCACATTCGTAGGGAGAGTTTTTTTCAGCGTCAGGACGGGATGGTCCTAATAATTTACCCAGAATGATAAATACTGAACCCATGACGGTAGTTACCATCAAGAAAATAAGAATGGGTAAATAATTACCTAACATACAGTTGGTTGCCCCTGCCTTTATCTTGTCATATTAATTATGAGGCGGGAGTCTATTGCGCAAGGGTTACGGAGTCAAGAAAACATGGATAACGATTCGTTATGACCAAATAAGTCTTTTTATATTGTTCATTGATTCTCTTTATAAATACTTACTTTATATATCAATAACTTAAAAATTTTTGACCTGGATCAGTAAACCTAATATTAAGCCTAGAAAAATCAAAGAAAATATAATTCAATTTGCATGTACTAAAATCAGGTATTTTTTTATAGTTCAGTCAACATACCGTGCCATATCCCCC